>CAKZLT010000523.1 GCA_937127195.1 uncultured Saprospiraceae bacterium | reverse complement strand
TATGGTCACAATAATTGTATAGGATGCGTTAAAGGTGGGCGCGGTTACTGGAATAAGATTCGTAAAGATTTCCCTAGCGTATTCGATAAGTTTTCAAAACTTGAAAGAGAAATTAAAGCGAGTTGTATAAATGGCGTTTATTTGGACGAATTAAAGCCAGATGAAGGAAGACCAGATAAAGCGATTGCGCCAAGTTGCGGTATTTTTTGCAACTATAAATTTATATAGATAAAAATATATATGTGTAAAATTCTAAACATTGACTGTGATTAAGTAAAAAAAATGTTTAGAAATCTCATGTATGAGAATTAAAAAATAATTTAAGCAAATAATTGACATTGTTAAAAAATGCAAACAAAATAATGTCGATTTTTTGCTTATAATTTATATTTTGGCTGATATTATAATTAGTTATCAGTCGATTACGGAACATTAAAATATTAAAAATGAAAGCATTAGAGGTGTTTAAAATTGAAAATAAAGAATTGAAGGATTTTCTAAAAGAAATATATGATACATTAAAGGAGTGGCACGAGAATAAAAGATCGCCACTTGGGTTAAGGTTTGAAAGCAAAGAGGCGGTAAACCTTGCAGTAATGTTTATTATGGATAATAACAAGATCTTGTACTTGCCTAAATATTCAGATACAGGATCTTATTTAAAAGTTGGAAAAGATTTACTTGTATTTGATGCGGATTTTATGAATAGTATTGACGATGTGTTTTTTCTTTTTTCGTGTATAGACGACGAAGGGCGAGTTCATTACACAGGGGTATTTGATGAGTATGTTGTGTTTTTGACAGGAAAATTAAAAATAGGTTTTAATTTAAAAAGCAGTGTAAGATTTAAATTTTTAAAGGAGGCTTTAACGGATATTAAGGAAGATCGCGTCATAGGGTAATATATTGTAAAATCTATATGTGTAAAAACCTAAACATTGACCAGTAATTGAGTAGAAAAACGGTTAAAATTCTCATACAGGAGAATTAAAAAATAATTTAAGCAAATAATTGACATTGTTAAAAAATGTAAATAAAATAATGTCAATTATTTTCCTATAATTTATATTGAGATTAATTTAATCATTAGTTTGCAACCGATTAGGCTTAAAATCAAATAATGTCGTCAAATATCGATGCCAGACTAATGCCCCGCAACACCCGACGGTGGAGCGGCTGCGACACTGGACGGTGTTGCACTTATTAGACGCTGCTTTATATGTTTTATTTTTATTTATTTATTCACGATATAATCGGAAAATTATGACATTGTCATTTAGTAAGAAATGGAAAGACGGAACACCAACTTATTTTGTAGATAAGATTTGGGAAGGTATTATTGACCATAAAAAAGTAACTCCTAGACATACAACTGTAAAATCTAAAATACACACAATTAGAGAGGATAAAAAAAAGCGTTGGAAGGTTGGCAACAAGATTCATTTTGTAATCAATAATCGAACTCCTAAACGTTTTCAATTTGCACCTGTTTTACTTGTAAAGTCTATTCAAGAAATTGAAATTAAATGGCATAATACAATTTTGTCTATTGCCCCGATTGTTTGGATAAATGGCAAAGTGTTTTTTGATGGGACTAACTTTGGAGAATACAGAAATGAAAAAGGTATGTTAATTTTAGCTCAAAATGACGGTTTTTTAGATGTACAATCCTTCTTTAACTGGTTTAATGAAGATTTTGCAGGTAAAATAATTCATTGGACAGATCAAAAATATTAAAGCCGTATGGCTAAAACAGGAAAATTTGCAGGAGCATATAATATGTTTTTGCATCTTTTTTTATTTTATCTTGTCTGCAAATTTGGACATTAAATATATTTGTCTTATCTTGCAGACATATTGATAAACAACATAAATTAAGTCAAATGTACACTTTCATAATAACACAAGCTAGCATAGAAGGATTTAACATGATTGCTATAAAAAATGATAAAGCTGTCAAAACCGTTGAATTTAGAAAATACACCGATGATGGTGTAGACGGGATAAATCATGCAATGGAAAGCATGACGAACGGTGAAAGTTATATTGAAATCACATTTGATGCCGCGCGCAAAATCGGAAACGATTATAAGGATTATAAAGACTTTGAAGATGTTAATCCTAGCTATATAGGATTAACGAGCAGAGGAAAAGAAATAAAAACTTATTCTCATTTTAAAAATTACGTGAAAAAATATTGTTAACATATAAAAAATAATAGTTTATGAAAACTAAAAAGCAAATGAAAATTGAAGAAGCTTTAATGAATGCTATCTTTGACGTTAAAGATGAACAAGAACTTGTAGCTGCAATAGCTGCAAAAGCGGAAATTCAGGAACATGAAGTATTAGTGATGCCTGATAAAACCATTTATATTTTCGATGTTAGGTTTAGAATCGACTACAATAGTCATGATGATTATTTGCTGAAACACCTTAGTACAGTAACTGATGCTCGATTTAAAATTCAAAACGTTTGAACTTATGAAGAGAGTGAAAAAGCTTTTGACTACATCAAGCGAAATAGGAATTATTTAAAAATATCAGTTATTGAGCGCGAATGTGCGATTAAAAAAGATAGCCTGCAAAAAGCTTTAACTCGTAATTCAAAAAAATTTAAACAGGCTGAAAAATTAATACCTGTTTATTTAAAATTAATCGAATCATAAGGGCTAAGGAAGCATATAACGCTTTTTCTTGCCGCCAATGTTCATTCAATCTATGCCGTTTTAGGCTTTGCCAAAATGGTCATAGTTGTGCCACTCGAAAATTTAATTATTAATCACATAAAAAATATAAATTATGTCTTTAGTTAAGGTTTACAGTTTAGAAGACGCAAAGAAAGTATTAAGTTCAAGTAGTTCAGTTGCTCTTTGTTGTATTAAAGACTCATCTATAAATCAGATGATTACGAATGTTGATGATGCAGAGTTATTTTATACTCCAAACAACAAATATCATGAGCGTTTTTTTGTATCTATATTAGATCTAATATCTTCCCATTATCATTTGGTAGAAAATGGGAATGGTGCACCAAAAGGGTATTCTACTTATCTAGATGCATTAGAAGCAATAAAAACATTCCCGAAAGGGGTTTACGAAATAAAAAAGTTTTTCATAAAATAACAATCTCATAGTAGGCTTATCAATCGAAAGCTTTACATACTTAGTAAAGCTTTCGATTGCAGTCAATGTGCCTTGGAACAACGACGTTCCGCGCTTTTGGGCGGTATGAAAGTTGTTCCTGCTATTGACAGATGGAGGAATTTTAATAAATTAACAAGGCTAATCTAAACTGGAAAAGCCAAATAAACAATATAACATGGAAATTAAAGAAGAATGGTTCAGTGATTTAAACGAAAAAGCAAAAGTATTTTTTAAAAAAGAATACGGTAATGACTGGAAAGATCATTACCAAATATTTCTGGGAAAATTATACTTAATTACTAATACAAAAACTACATAATAGCATGAATAACACAATTGATGGTTTTTTGGAAATAGGAAATGGCTGTAAAAAGAAACTGCCTAATAATTTTTATTGGAAAGAAAGCGAACTTCATTTTGAAATAAAAGAATATAATGGCTAAAAAAAGAGGCGGAGCACAACCAGGAGCAGGCAGACCAAAAACAAACGGTCTGCCTACTAATATTTTAATCGAAGTTAATCTGAAAAAGAGAGCAAAAGAATTGAAAATAAACCTCTCTAAGTTTATGAATGAAGCTTTAAAAAAGTATTTTGAAGAATTAATCTTGCTCTCGGATGAGAGCAAACTAGAAAAGACTACGGATCATATACCGTAATAAGTTGCGCATAATGTGCATGGAAAATCGAAGGCGTTCCCGTTTAGGGGCGCTTTCCGTTTTTCTGCTATTATGCGCTGCTTATTTCTTTAGCTACTCGAAAAGCTAAGTAATATGCAGCGTTTTTTTATTTACTATATAATCTTATCTTGAATTAAAATGCAACTTATTTCAAAATAAGTTGCATAAGTCAATTAAAAGGCTTACATTTGTATCAAGATAAAAAGGGAAACAATATCGTTTCTTGAAAACTTTTAAATATAAAAAAGATGTATTCAGGAGAATCTATTTTAAAAAAAGAAATTAAAAGAATTAAAGAGGTTAAAAACATAGAAATATTCTATGGAAAACATGAAGGTTTATGGGGGAATAAACCTGTATCAAGTTCAAACAAAAGTATAACAATTGCCTCTTACGAAGAATACAAAGAAAAAGAAGACTATACTTCCTATGATGGATTTATAGTTTTTAACGATACATCATTAAAAAATAATAAGCTTTTCCAAAAAATTAATTGCCTAATAAATAGACAAGAGTTGGAAATTTTTTAAAAAAAATGAGTGGGAGGTCTCATTAATTAATACCAGCACACCTTATACGTACCGAGCTTTGATAGGGATTTGGAAACAAGATCGTTTCTTTTAACTTTTAAATATAAAAAAATAATGCACAGCAAAAGATTAGTAAATGCAATAACGGAAGAGCAGGCTAAAGAGTTCTTATCTAAATACGACTTCCCAAGGAAGGGAAGGAGAGCAGGCAGAGTAGCATGGAGAGGTATAGATTTAAAAGAAGCGGAAGTTTCTGACGCATGGCTTCTCGTAGCAACACAAAGAGCTTTAGAGGCAGAACCGTACATAAAAATAGATACGGGGGATACATTTCTGCCCAAAGCCAGTAAGTTTCATAAATACATATTCGACAAAGAGACCTTATATCCTCACGGAGGTCTTAACGGCAATTTAGCCGTAGAGATAGTCGAGAATAAGTTTATGCACATCAGCTTATTAAGGGTCGAAAAGTACCTTAATAACTGCTCTGTTGAAGGGCATAGCCGAACCTCTTACGCCCATTGCAACAATGGAAGTATCACAGGGGTATATACCGAAATTGCTTTCGACAATTACTTGCAGGACTACTGCAATAACTTTATAACTCCAAGTGGAGAGTTATATACAGTAAACTGGAACTGGGATGAACCGATGCACGATTTTAGGTTCAGAGTTCATGGAAAGGAGTTTAAGTCAGTTGATGATTTAGGTGCATATATAAAGAAAAAGTACCCTATCAATACAAAAGATTAATAATGAGCTTTTCCAACGAATTAATTTAAAAAAAAAGCCTGCCAATTCACTTCACGATTGACAGGCTAAAAACTTTTAAATATGGCATCAAAGATAAAAAAAATCTATAAAGCGGAAAGTTCTGGTCGTGTATCATATCACGATCAATTATTAGAGCTTTTTAAGTTCTTCGGTTTTAAGTTCATTTCAAGTCAAGATAATAAGTGCCGAAACTTGACGCAAAAATTAAGAAATGCAAAAAAGTCCTATCAATACCAATTTGCTTTAGTTGAAAAAATGAACGCTAAAAAATTAGTTCTTTACAAAATCGAAGACCAATTTTTTATAAAAGAAGGCTTGGTTTTAGTTCCTTACGATTTGCCGCGCTCGGATGAGCGCAAACCTACAGAGCCGCGCGAAAATATACCGCAATAAGTTGCGCATAATGTGTGAGCAAATGCGCAGTCAGATCTTTTGATCTGCATTGACGTATTTGCGTTTGTTATGCGCTGCTTATTTGTTTAGCTACTCGAAAAGCTAAGGAATAAGCAGCGTTTTTTAGTGAGCTTTATAACCTTTCTTTTAAAAATAAATGCAACTTATTTTAAAATAAGTTGCATTTGTCAATTAAAAGGCTTACATTTGTATCAAGATAAAAAGGGAAATAATATAGTTTCTTTTAACTTTTAAATATAAAAAAGAATGAGTAAGTCAGAATATCTTCCAGAATTTGAAAAAACATATCGCGAATGTCAATCAATGACTATTAACGATGCTTTTCAAAAAGTAATAAACCCAAATCCGAAATATAGTACATTTGAAAAAAAGAATGAAAATAAAGTAAAATGGAAATTAGGAGAAATCCTCAAACAAGAAGGAAAATGCGTAGCAATAATAAACGCCCCTTCTAATCAATCAAAAATTTATATTTTTTCAAGATGATAAATTATTTTGAACCTATTGAAATTTATTTCAATGAAAATGAGTGGGAAATATCACTCGTTAATATAGGCACGCCTTATGTGTGCCGAGCTTTGATAGGGATTTGGAAAAGCTGTGATAGCTATTACGTATTCAAATTTCTATTCTTAAACTTTAAAATTCAATAAAAAAGGGAAACAATATCGTTTCTTGAAAACTTTTAAATATAAAAAAATAATGCACAGCAAAAGATTAGTAAATGCAATAACGGAAGAGCAGGCTAAAGAGTTCTTATCTAAATACGACTTCCCAAGGAAGGGAAGGAGAGCAGGCAGAGTAGCATGGAGAGGTATAGATTTAAAAGAAGCGGAAGTTTCTGACGCATGGCTTCTCGTAGCAACACAAAGAGCTTTAGAGGCAGAACCGTACATAAAAATAGATACGGGGGATACATTTCTGCCCAAAGCCAGTAAGTTTCATAAATACATATTCGACAAAGAGACCTTATATCCTCACGGAGGTCTTAACGGCAATTTAGCCGTAGAGATAGTCGAGAATAAGTTTATGCACATCAGCTTATTAAGGGTCGAAAAGTACCTTAATAACTGCTCTGTTGAAGGGCATAGCCGAACCTCTTACGCCCATTGCAACAATGGAAGTATCACAGGGGTATATACCGAAATTGCTTTCGACAATTACTTGCAGGACTACTGCAATAACTTTATAACTCCAAGTGGAGAGTTATATACAGTAAACTGGAACTGGGATGAACCGATGCACGATTTTAGGTTCAGAGTTCATGGAAAGGAGTTTAAGTCAGTTGATGATTTAGGTGCATATATAAAGAAAAAGTACCCTATCAATACAAAAGATTAATAATGAGCTTTTCCAACGAATTAATTTAAAAAAAAAGCCTGCCAATTCACTTCACGATTGACAGGCTAAAAACTTTTAAATATGGCATCAAAGATAAAAAAAATCTATAAAGCGGAAAGTTCTGGTCGTGTATCATATCACGATCAATTATTAGAGCTTTTTAAGTTCTTCGGTTTTAAGTTCATTTCAAGTCAAGATAATAAGTGCCGAAACTTGACGCAAAAATTAAGAAATGCAAAAAAGTCCTATCAATACCAATTTGCTTTAGTTGAAAAAATGAACGCTAAAAAATTAGTTCTTTACAAAATCGAAGACCAATTTTTTATAAAAGAAGGCTTGGTTTTAGTTCCTTACGATTTGCCGCGCTCGGATGAGCGCAAACCTACAGAGCCGCGCGAAAATATACCGCAATAAGTTGCGCATAATAGTTTCAACAATGAATACATAATTACATTATTATTTCAATGTAATTGCAAAAAGGGCATAAAACCGCGCTAATTGGTCTATGAATTAGCGCTGTTTATGCCCTTTTTGCGTTTGTGCTTTGCTAGTCGTTCCGAAACGTTTAATAACGGCTATTAGTTTTGGGAATGACTAAATTAATTAGCTGTTGTTTAAGAATAGTTTTTTAATATCTTCTATATCAAACTCGCTTAATATAGTTTCTTTTTGATATAGCATTAATATAATTTTTGAGGCTTTTAATTCTATTGCGTAACAACTTATAAAAGAGTGTTTTAAAAGTAGTTGTTTTAAATTGCTGTCTTCGTGTGTATATGCTTTTTGTATTTTTAAACAACCTTTGTTTTCAATAATATCAAAAGCTTTTTTAAATTTTTCAAAATCTAATTCTTTTGATATTAATTCGCCTTTTGGAATTTCATAAATTACTTTTAGTTTTTTTTGCGAATATTTAGATTCAGTAATTTCTAAGATAATTATTTTATCACATTTGAAATTTTCAATTAGACTTTCTAGAATTTTATCAATTCCGTTTCCTTTCTCTTTTTTTTCATTTAATTGTGCTGGTGCTTTCTGCTGTTTTGATACGCTTTTCATTTTTAACTTATAATCGAAATAGCTTTTAATTACTCCTGTAATAGCAGAAATAGCACCGAGCGCAATAACTATAATTTGTTGTTGATCCATGTTTTAAAATTGTGTTTTTTTGGCTATATTTTTTTACATAAAACAACCTACAATTATAGTAAGCGCGCCAAAAATGATTAAATAAAGAGTGTTCTTTTTCATGTGATTTATTTAAAAGTGATGTAATATTTACAATTTAGTAGCTTTTTTTAGTGCCTTATAGGATTTATAGAAGTGTCTTTTAGTCTTCATAATCATAGCTGTAATAATCGTAATTGTTAGTTACTAAGAGGTAACTAAAACGCTGTGTTATATAGTTATCAATACAGTCTGGAAGGTGCGGCGCGTGTTCTTGTGGAAAATTAGGATCTTTTTCTTTTGCCTTGTTTTTTGTAAAATCGGGGTTTATGTCGGTCGTTTGAATGGCAATAATGAAATTCATGCAATGATTTTCATTAACGCGCAATCGCGGTAAATTTGGGTTGTCTTCGTCTAATATTTCGCTTATTAAATTAAATCTTTCAATGTGATTTTTTGCGACTGCTGGAGTCGCTTTTATAATGCAGTGCCAACCGTGCGATTTAAAATATTTTGCTATGCTTTGGTAATGGCTGGGCCCGTCGGCTTGGCGGTCGTGTCCGCGCGGTTCTCCATAGACATTAACGATTTTTGTAGGGTGGTTTTTGTAGTGTTTACAAAAGTTTCTTACTAGTTCTTTTATCTTTTCATCTCCCTTTACGAAAAATTCACGTAAGACTTTTATTTTGTTTTTTCGGGTGGTCTGAATAGCTAAACCACATTGAAACTTTCCCGAAAAATCTAAACTAAAGTCAATTGCTTGATTTTTATCTACATCTTTTTCACCTGTTACTATGATTTCATCATAGTTATAGGCGGCTTGATAACAGTGTTTTTCGTCATCGAATTTATGGTAAAATCCATCTGGAATTTTAGTAATACGTTTGTTTTCGATTTCAACGGCGTATTCTAAAGGTGTCATTTCTGCCTTTCTGAGTTCAAACCATTCTTTGCCCAAAAGTGCAATATTTTCTATCGCTGAGGTTTCTAGGAAAAAGAATTTTTTTGGGTTTTCTTTTGCTTTTTTCTCGTAATCTAAAACCCAATAACCCGACGGTTTCCACGGCATTGAGGTAAAAAAGCGGTGCATTTCAAACATGGGTTGGTGGCCGTATTTGATGCGCCAACCTCGGACGGCTGGCAAAACAACGGTTCTAAAAGTTTGTTGTTTTATCATTGCTACCTCGTCGATATGTCCACCGATATAACCGCCGCCACGATTTAAGTCGGGGCGATCACCGCTTAAAAATTCCACAATATGACCATTTAAAAAGGTCATAGTATGTTGCCATTTTTCGGGCTTCTTATATGACTTTTGGAAGTTTCGCGGCGGTTGCCTACCGATTACATAGTGTATGTTTTCAATAAGATTAAGAAAGCGCAAAGCCTCCTTTATTTCTGGTAACGTTTTAGTTAATAGTTGCGAATAAGTAGCAGCCATTAAATAGGACTTCGCACCTGGAAACATTTGAACCATTTCGTAAATAGATAAACCGCAAGTAAAAGACTTACCAACGCCGCGACCACCTATGAAAATGGCTATTGATAAAGCCATTTTAAAGGATAAAAATTTGATTTGCGCGGCGTTGGCATATACTTTTTTCATGTATTTGTTTTGTAGATTAACTAAAGCAATCAGGCATAAAAACGCCTCCAAAATCACTATTTAATGTTAATTCGTTTGGTGTTGTTTCGTCGATGTATAATTGATAATGATCTGAATTTTTGAAGGTGGGCAAAGCATCCGCATTTTCAAAAAGAAATGTTTCTAACTCCTGTAATTGTAAATTTAAATCGTCTTGCAATTGTTCTTTTAAATCTGCTATTGCAGAGTCGTGTCGGACTTCTTTTGTGTTCATTCCTTCCATGCTTGAGACCATGAAAATATGACCGTTATCTATTAAGACAGATAATCTAGGGACTGCCAATAATAACCCTGATTCGGCTATCACTGATTGAGCCATTTTTAGTAATTCGCTTTCTATATCGCTTAAATTATTTGCCTTTTTTTTGCTTTTTAATTCAGCTAAAAAAACGCGCCCCAATAACGGGGCTAAATGCTTTTTTTCTGCTTTTCGTAGGTAAGGAATGATTTTTATAAAAGTCCTGAATGATCTATTGATATTTACGAATGTTTCAAAATCGCTTAATGTTTCGATCAGTAAATTATCAAATAATTTACTTTGATTTTGATAACTTGATAGATCAGTTAAATTTTTATTGATAAAGTCTAAGGCTTGATCTAGAAATTGATCCGCTTTTTTCATTACCATCCAGTGATGGTGTTTATACCTCCAACTGTCGACGGGCGCGGTCGTTCCTTTGGTGTCGGATTGTTGCCCTATACCCATATCGGAAATAGTTAAATTTAAGTGAGGCGAAGCCATCCAAACCGCATAATAAGAAATCGAATTATTAAGTAATTCAATCAATTGCTTTTCATCATCATTTAGAGTATTTTCTGCGAATTTGTTCTTTAGGTTATTAATTGCATTTAGGCCCAAAAATGGCAATATATAAAGCGTAATTGCTTGATTTACTGCGACGCTTAACGGTTGCCAACTTACATTAGAATTGATGTAAGGATAGTGATTTTTAAAATTAGTTTCACTTATTTTTTTTGCGTTGTCTTGAATTTCAAAAAACATAATTTTGATTTTTTAAAGTGAATTATCTTTGTTCTTTTCCGCTTTTCTCTTTGTCTGTTGTTACTATTATTTCATCTAATGAACCCATAAGCGTTTGTCTGTCAATTAAGTTATTTTTTCTTAATGCGAAAACCCAGGGCGAATACATCACTCGACGCGGTTCGGGCGTTTTGGTAGATAGATAAAAGGCTAAGGCGTTTTTAATATCTGAACCGCTTGATAATTTACCACTTTGCGCAATGCCTGAAAGGGAAGGAAGGATGCCAGCCGCGCCAATGCTCGCGTCGTTACCTTTATCAAAAAGTCTTAATAGGGCCTCGTCTTTTAAATTTACATCAATAGGCGTTATTTTTATACCAGGTAAAGCGAGTCCTTTCATTCTATCAATCGTATATGTAGAATGAATCGCACGCCCTGCGTTTTGCTCACTTTTTAGCGTGTCATTAAATTCTTTTAAAAATTTCATTTTCCTACGTCGCGCGTCTGATAGTGCCTTTTTTTGGTCTTTTTCTGTCAGCATCGCGAAATTTTGAGTAGGTTTTAATTTTAAAAAATACCCCCTTGGAAATTCAATATGAAAGCGTATTGTATAACCGTTTTTTACATTAAAAAAATGAAAAATAGGAATGATGTTAGTTAGTAAAATCCACATTCGCGCGCCATACCAGGCAGGCATATAATAATAAGGGCCTCCTAAAAACTCATTGCAAAACCTTCTAATGAATTTATCTTGATCTTTGTTTTTATCGAAGTTTTGAACCGCATTTATGTTTTTTGGGTTTTTCCAATTTTCAGCGATTAGCCAATTTTTTATAGCTCCGTTTTTTGTTTCTTCGGCTCTAATATTCCGCGCCTCAATATATTTCATGCTTGCAATACCGTTTGAATTTTTTACATATTCATGCGTATTTTGTGCATTTAAAATAATGTCTTTTGCTTGTAATCTTATGCTTTTTCCGAAGTCGTTCTCTTCTAAGAAATCAATAACCGCATCGGTCATTGGTTGATATTCTTTTATTACTTTATTTCCTTCATATCGTTCTTTGTATAGTATTGCTTTTTGACCTATTAATAAATCTCTTTTGCCTTCTAATAAGGCAGGCATAATATGATTTTTCATAACTAATGCCTCGCGCTCGCTTGGTAGGTTATTATTTTTGCCCCAACTTGCGACCTTATAACTATCTTTTGTAATTATTTGAACGTCGCTTTCGTCGGTCGGTTGGTTAAATTCTGTAGCTATTGCACCTGAATTGAGATAATAACCGCCTGCATCATTTTGAACCTCGTATATTCCTTTTTTAATTTCTTTAAGATCTGTTATTTTGTTCATTAGTGTTTTATTTTTAAATCATTGTAGAAAATAAGGTTCGATATAAAAGGCGTTACGGGTCTTTTTTGCGCTATATCATAGAGCGGAATTGTTCCGCGTTCTTTATGATTGTGACCCGCCGCATGACCTAATTTTATGACTTGATTTATTTTTTTTCTAAAGCCTTTTAATTTGCCTGTACCCCTTATAAATTCAATAGAAAATACGTGAGGTTTTCCGTCATCTCTTATTCTTTCCATATCGTTTAATGCGTATTGTAGTGCAATGACTGACATATTTAATTGTTTTATTTATTGAATTTAAATGCTCTTTTGATGATAGAAAAGGAATAGTTTTTTATGTGATGTTTCTTTGTATGAAATCTTCATAGGCCTCTAACATTTCGTTGTTAATTCCTTCATCTAAATAGTTTTTAATTTCATTGTAACCCCACGGTTTACCCTTTCTTTTTTTGTCCTTTTTCCATTTTTTGGAAATTCCCCACGCGATGTTGTTTAATATTCGTGCTTGTGACCCGCTTTTTTTTCCTGCGAAGTTTTGTATCCCTACTTCTTTAATCCATTGCTTGAGCGATTCGGGCGGTGTTGCTTTTCCGCTTGAATTGCCTTTTTTTCCTATTCCCGAAATCGTTTTTTTATTGATAATTCGCCCGTAAAATCTTTGACTAACTTTTAGTCTATGTATTCCCGTGCTGGTGTCTGTGGTCACTTTGTATTGTGGGGATTGTTCGAGTTTTCCCGTTCTGCGTATTCCTGCGTTACGTATTCGCCTTTTTTGGTCGGCTTCTATTTCTTTACCTTTTTCGGTTAGAAAGTCGGTTATGAAGCTTTTAAAATCTTTGTTAAAATCTTGATTATTCATTATTTGTCTAGTATTTCTATATCTTCAAAATCTTCATTATTTTCCTGGTCTTCTAAAATGGAAATGTCGGGCGTTAATTGGAGTGCTGGAAGGTTTACTAAATTCCAATTGATAGATTCTTTCGTATGATTGTTTGTTCCTGTTACATCTGCTAATGTTTTTTCGAGGCTCGCGACTGCTTTCCATTCGCCCGCCTTAGCTGCTTTTTTGATGTGTTTTTGAATGCGTTCGCGCTGTATTACGCGCTCGAATGCTGGATTAACTTTGTAAATGTCAACAAATAAATATCTAACATCTTGTAAGATGCGCGCTGCGTTAGTATATCCTAAAGCGTTTAATTTTCTTTTTACTTTTATTTCTGTTGTGCCACTTGTAAGCATTTTAAATGCTTGACAAACTCTTTGTAAATGTTGATAATCAGAGTCGTTTAAATGTTCTTCGTAACCGTCTAATAAAGCAGCTAACAACCGTTCGTTTCTATCTTTTATTTTTCGTAAATCCTCGGGGTATTTTATTAGTTTATTTTTCATTTTTTTGTGTGTTTATGGCGGTTTCTAATTGGTTTATTTTTGTTTCCAAATCAGTTAATTTATTACTGATTTTTATTTTTTTGTTGGGGTCAGTTTCGGTTGTTGCTTTTTTTCGATAAGTGGAACGGCTTGATTTTAAAGAAGCTAGTTTTTTAATTCGTTCGCCGCTATCTCCTGGTATAGTGAATTTTTTGTTGTTGGTTTTTTCGGTTGGTAATCGGTTGTATTTTCTGTAACATTCTATTTTGTTTGTTACGGTTCTTATTTTAGTATGTAGTACGCGCAATTGATCGGATATTTTCGCGCAATTGATCGGGTTTTGCAAATTTACATGAAAAGAGTTTGACCGTTTTACGCGCTCAATTATTAGTGTTTTTTGCTCTTTTAGTAGTTTGGTTAAAATCGGGTCGTTTGGGTTCGTTTTTTCTTTTTTGGCGGCTTTGGGTGGGTTCTTTGCGGTTGTTTTTAGTGCGGTGGTTAGATAGTGTCTATTTATGAAGGTGTCGCCGCGTTGGATGGATTTTAGTAACGGATGATTAGGCGCGTATTTTTTTAATATTATTACGCCTTCATTGTAATCTTTTTCTTTGCTATTCAAATAATGTAATATTTCGATCATCCTTTTTTTCTTTAGTTATCAGGGTGGTAATAGTTGAATGATTTGAATGTATATTCAAAATCTATATTTATAATGTTTTCAAAATCTTTGTGATAGTTGAATGAGGTATTTTGTATATTGATAGCAATAAATTTTTTATTTTCGGTATCAATTAGCCAAACGTATTCACTTTCAAAAAGGCTTCGGTAATATTCTCCATTCTCTAACCATCCTGTAGAAGTTTTTATAGTGGTTTGGTTTGTGGTGGTTTGAGTGGTGGTGTGTCGGGCGCGGTTGTAGTTTCTACCCATTGCGCGCGCGCTGGTTTGTCGTGTGACGTTCTGTACTTTGTTTTTTTTGCCGCGCGCTGGTATCGTTACTATTGCGCCGAACTTATCAAAAAATAAAAAATATTGGTTGCCCCAACCTGGGGAGTCATATCGTATTGTAAAATAAAATATTTCGGAGGTAAGCGCGCGCAAAGCTGGCGCGGTTGGTGGGTTGGGGTCGGGTTCTTCTATCGGGTCTGGGTCTGGGTCTGGGTCTGGGTCTTCTATTTCGTTGTCGCGCGTTGGTGTGGTATCGGGCGTTGTGGCTGGTAATTTTTCGTTTATTTCTAACCAGACGTTAATATTTATTAATTCGTCGGTGCTTAATAAATTTTGATAGTCATTGATATTGAATGCAATTAGAGTGCCTTCGCTATACGATTGCGCATCGGTTTGTGCCGTGGCGGTCGTGCCGTCGGCATACTGAGCGGAAAAGTGCAAAATAATTTCGCATTCAAAATAAACGTAGTAGTATAAAAATATTGGTTGGTTCAGGTATATTTGTTGTTGTCGGGGTTGGTGTGATAAAAAACGATCTTCGCCGTAATCTTCAAAATTGCGGTCAGGTGGATACGCGCCCCAAATGGCGAAGGTTTCTATATTTTCGCTTTGTTGGGTGTCGGTATCGGTGATGGTGCTTTTAATTTTTCTTACGAGTCCCGTCGGGGTGGTGTGTTGGTCAAAAGTTGGTAAACCTTCGAGCGCGTCGAATAGTGGAAGATTAGAAATGTTAAAAAATCCGTTGCTGTTTTCGTTTTCTGCTTTTAGGGTAACTAAATCGGTGGTGTAGGTCGTTCCGTTCCATTCTTTAAATGAAAGTAGGGCGTATCCTTGTAGGTTGCTACATTCAGCAAAAACGGGCGTAAATCCATAGAGCGCGACTCGTGGTATTGTGCAAAGCATAAGGCAAGTTTTTTAAAAATCCATTCTGAACATGAACCGCCAGCCATAAAGCGACTCGGCTGTTGCTTTGGTAATTGGTTGAATAGGTGAAAGATTGTGTACATTAGAGTCGCTACAATCGACCATATAGTTTGTTAATCTTTTGGTCAATTTGGCTAATGTTGACATTTTGATTATCATATTATTTTGCGTGTATTCGTCGGCGGTCAATGGGTCTAATATGGCAATCGCGGACTCTGATAACCAAATGTTTTCACTGTCTGGGATAAATTCAGGCAATTCTATGACCGCAATCGGTGTTTCAATTCCTTCTAGTTGAAGGTTTAAAATATCTTCAAAATCTGCTATATAAATTATTGTTTTTATTTCGTCGATTTCTTCGGCCCATTGCGAAACCTTTTGATAAAAGAGTATGTAATTTTCATCCATTTTTAGTTATTTTTTTCTTTGCAATCGACCTAAAAATTAAGCCACTTCTAAAAAAAGCGGCTTAATTTTTTTGTGATGATATTAATTAACTTCTAACTTCCAGCGTACCAAAATGGTTTTTTCCGCATTCTGCAAACCATACTAACGACATACCCGTTTTTTGGTCTGACTTGTTCTTTTACTGATACCTTAACGCCGTTGTTTTTTTCCCCTGCAATCCTTGGATAATCCGTTTCTTTTCCCTTGTCCCAAAATTTTACGATTAATCTATTTTCTGAATATGCAGTCATTAACCAAGTCGTAAAAGGGTCAAGCGTTGGGCGGAAAAAGTTAATTGTTACTACTTGTTCCTCTGCGTCTTCTTCGCCTTCCTCGTTACATTCGTAGACGGCTTCCTGATTGTCTCTAAAAATTAGGTCGTGCCATGCTGCGCCCTGTTCTAGCGTAATATTTCCGCTTATTGTGTGGGGATGCGTTGCGGCGGCGGCTGCGTCATATGCTGCGTGATCGTAGACGTTGGCGGCTGGTATAGATGCAATATCACATTCAGCGGTAACGCTTAATTTTGCGAGTAGTCCAGGCGGTTTTTTTGCATTTGTGCAAATTTTATTTAATGAATTAAGATTAACCATTATTTATATTTTTATCCTTTCGGAATTTTTTTAAAAAATGAAAAAAAATATTGATTGAGGAATTTTATTTATTGAGGTTTTAGGATGTTTGTAAAATTACATTTTACAATATGCTCTAAAAGAGCCTCATTTTTTAATTCATCTTCACTAATGAATGTTTTAAATTCATTGTCATATTGAATGCGAAAACGCGGCTTTTGAAAGCTATATTTTTTATTGTTGATCGTTACGGGTTCGGATGGTGTTTTGAGTTCGCGCGCGGCTTCTTTTTGGCTGCTATTCGCAATTGATTTGTTTTTTTCGGCTTCAAGTGCTTCTAACTTTTCGGCTAATTCTGTTATTAGTTTTTCTTGTGCTTCTACTTTTGCCGTCGTTTCTTCTTGTGATAAAACTTTCATTATTTTGTATTGAAATTTTTGAATGTAAAAGAATAAAAAAAGAAGTCGCGCGAAGCCGCGCGCCCTCTGATGGATGTCTAAAAAAAATTACCCTTTTTCGTTGACTAGTACGACTCTATCATCAATAATTAACAACTTTGCAGCGATGCGAAAAGCCCCGAAAATATGCAACTGATTTAAAATATATTGCGTTTTAAATTCGCTTATATCCGTTTCCGCATCATAGCCGTATATAATGTTCCAAACTGGCGTCGCTAAGATCCTATCTGTATTTATACCGCTTAGAGGATTTGCATTTGCGTTAAATCCTTCAACATTGAAGCTTTCAAAAGGTTTTGGCGGTGTTGATTTGTATAAATTGCGGTGTTCTAATCCGTAGTTAGTACCGATTTTTCGACGGCAATAAACTTGTAATCCTTCATTGTCTAATAAAGCATCAGGCGCGCTTTGTATTAGGTTTTCAAATACTTCAACTGTTCCCGTTGTTCCTGCTGTAAGTTCTTGATCTTGGGATCTTCTTACGACTGGCGTTCCTAGGGTGGTTTCGGTTAATTTATTGGCTGCAATCCCTTGTTTTAGCTGTTCTAAAATACCGTCTATTTGGGCGATTCCTGCCTCGCTGTTAGGGTCTTTTTTGCCTTGCCAAAATACTTTCTCAATAAATGCGGTAATTTTCTTTCTAATGCCGTCCATCACATAAGCCTCAAAAGGAAAATCCATTGGGTTTTGTCCTGTTTGGCGAAGGTGGGCTAGGTAAGTACCTTCTAATGCGGCTGGTGTTATTTTTTCGTGAAAACCAAAACGAACGGAAATTAAATCGTGTGGTTTTAATGAAATGTTTTCGCCTGCGGTATCAAGATCTAAAGGTTTCCATTTTTTGACAATATTGCCTATTAGTTGTTCTGTGACGGTCATTTTTCCTTTAACGGCTGGAATCGCCGTTACTGCATTGCGTGTTCTAAATTCTTCTAACGCTACAGTTAGGATTTCTTCGCGGTGCTTGATCGTATGATCTTGATAGGTTGCCGCGTCGTCGGTAAATGGTGCAAAAGCGGTGCTTTCTTCGATAACTGCGAGTCCTTTTATTTTGGCGTTTTTATTAAAAGCTTGTACGGCTCTTTTATTCACCGAACTACCAAAAATTTGCGGAACATTTGACATTTTATTTAAATTTTGATGAGTTTGAAAAGTAGTATGTGCCGTTTTTGGTCTTTTTTCAAGCTCTGTTATTAAAGTTTTTTTATCTTCTATATCTTTTTCAAGTGCTGTTATTTGATCGTCTTTTTTTTGCTCTAATTGCTTTAATTGATCGTTGAAAGTTTCTTGTAATTTTGTTGTTATTTGGCGTTCTAATTCATTAACATCTTTGATGCCTTTTTGAGAGAAAAGCCCCATAATGAAAGAAGAAAAGGTATTTTTGACGGGTAATTTTACGCCTAATTTTTCGGCAAAATCGACCAATTTATTAGGGTTCTTTTTTAAAAAATCTACTATTTCGGGGTTTTCGGTTGCGAATCGTCCTGCGATAATCGCGTATTTTTTTGGATTGAGTAAAACCCCTAAATTTTGATCAGAAAATAAATTATTTGTTGCCGCGCCCTGTTCTACTAAGTCGCTGTATAATAGTTTCTGAAGTGATACAAAAACGGTTTTCCCTTCTAGTTTTTCGTTAGAAATCCAATCCCCTTTTTTATTATATCCGTACCAAATTCTTTTATTATTGTCTTCGTCGTATTGATAAAGGTTCTTTTGCATGAAAACAATTGAACTCATTATAAAGTCAGGGCGTTCTTTTGCCATTTCTAGAGTCCATTGCCACAAATTTTGTCCATTTTTCCCGTTTTTGCTTGCTTCTAATAATTGCAAATCTCCTTTTGCCTGTGTACCATCGACACGAATATTGGTTAAATATCCTAATTGCGTACCCATCGTTGAATCTGATAGGCTTGGGTGACCAAATCGACATTTTAACCCGTCTTTTTGGTTTGCATTTGCATCTTTTACAAGGTCATCTATAAAATATTGCTCTAAACTAACGTCATGCCCTTTCGCTTGGCCTACTTCGCATAATACAACGTTTTTTATTGTGCCTTTTTCATAGTCAATAACCGCGTTATTTATTCCAGCGTTGCGCGGCTTTGACCTCATTTGTGTTAGAATATTAGAAGACATTGTTTTATTTTTTTCGTTTTAAAAATATGATGTTTCAAATATTAATATTTATGCTTTCATAAGAAAGGATTTTAATTTGATGGTTGAGGTCAATAGGAAAAGGCAAACGAAACAACTAATAAAGTTGTCACATTTGCCTTTTTTAAAAAAAATTAATGTTAGGCTGTGTAAGAAAAAGGATACAGAACTCAAATCAGAGACCATAATAATCGCCGTTCCACCTACAATTTAAACCGACATCTCTTCACCAGTCAAAGGATTATAGTACTTTTCCTTGATAGTGCAATAAGCCACTGCATTTCCATTAACCTCTTTAGCGGCTGGAAAAATAAAAGAATAAACTTCCGCTTCATTCTTTAAGTAAAAATGACGCCCCAACGGCTGATAAAACTGCTTTAGTATCCCTTCGATACTATTAGGGTCTACATTCAAAGATACATCATTCGCTCCATCCAACTCAAAGACCACAATTGCTTTGTGTTCCTTTGAATGCTTTTCTGCAAGCCATTTTGGATATACGCCTTTAATTCTAAAAATATTTACACCTATAATTAATGCACTCATTGCTTATAAAATTTTAATTCGCTTTTTAATAATTCTGTCTCAATACCAAACACTTCAACATCAAAATCACCTTCTACGGTTGTATCAACACCTACTAAATAGGTATTAAAAATACGCAACTCTGGATCATCTTGAATTAATGTACTAAAATCTAAAATAAGTTTATCCTTTGCCGATGCGGTCAACAAACAACCGTTAAGAGTATGTTCTCCTACTAATTTATATTGCTTACCAACTTCAAACAACTCTTGATTAAAAAAAATCTCACTTCTAAAGTCAATATTTACATCAATCAAATCAACATAATTAAATACATCGTTTTGAATATCAATTACTTTAACATCAAAATCAAGATCAATTGTTTCCGTTATTTCGTGTGGTATATAATAGTTAGGAGGTACGACTAAATAACTCAAATCCTCACTTGGCACTAATTCAACATCTTTGATAGATTCCAAATTCGCATTATATACCGATAAAGTATATAATTCATTTGATACCAATAAAAAACTAACCAGTAGTTTACCATCCATATAGGTATAACCATTTGATGTTTTAGCACTTGAATTAACACTATAACAACTTTTTACAGTTAATTCAAGTGCTAAAACGTTAGCATAAATAAGGTTAGGATAATTAACAAAAAAACCAACATTTAATTCAATATCTCCATATGCGGCATTTAAATCGTCATATGGTTCATCAAAAACAACATCTTGGCTAGTTAAAGTACCATTAGAAGGTATAGAAACAACTGGCATTAAAAGACTTCGTAGCACCGTTGGAGCTAATACGGTAAAACTATCAACAGTAGCAACAGGAGAAAAAACAGGTGTGCCTGTTATCCTTTCAATCTCCTCTGCAACAGCAAACATGATTCTATTTTCATACTTCCCATTGACTAACTGTTGAGTTTCAAAGAACATTGGTTCGCCTGTTTGAACCTGCGGCTGACTGCTCCACGGAACTATTACAATTTCGTTTGCCATTTCTCTAGTTTTTTTAAAACAAAAGGCATAGCTTTTTCATAAAAACTATGCCTTTTATCTGAAATTAAACGTCTACTTCGCCACTATCATCAGATCCGACAACTTCGTTATCATCTCCTAAAATAGTGATTATGCGTTTCCCGTGTAAAATACTTTTAGTATCACTTTATCGTCAGAATCCTGCACTGGAATATCAAAAGTATAACGCTTGTTAGCAGCATCAAAAGTAGTTGCATCAGTAATTTCCACACCACCACGAGTTAATACCACATCTAAAATATCACCATTGGCAGTATAAGCGATTGTAGTTTCACCTACACCAGCAATAACTTTTTCTTTAGATAGTTTTACTGTGGATGTTGCTGCATCAATAGCTTTAGCCATGTATTTTGATGATACTAGATCTGTATCTAAAGCGTCAGCACTGCTTTGTACATTATCAACACTTGTTCTAAGATAATTAACTGTTCTATTAAAGAACTTAGCACTAGACGTTAAATTTAACACCTGAATTTTTGCGTTTGGCATAGTTACGCCTTCACTATTGAAAGATGCGATAAATTCACCATCAAATTCAAAACCATTTGCTCCTGTAAATGTATTAGTACTAGCTAAACCAGCAAAATAACTATCGCCAGCCGTACGACTTGCAGCTTGGAAATCAGAAATCTGACTAGCTGTCAATACTAAATCGCTCTGTACAGTAGTAAAATCCTTAAATGCCATATCACCCAAATCATCAGCTTCTACATTAGAAACATCAATCCACTTAGCTGCACCAGCAGTAGCATCATAACATCTATACATTTGTGGATTTGTAGGATCAGAAACATCAATCCACATCGCACGAATAGAAACAGCAGTTCCTTCCGTAAAGTCACCAGCAACTAAACCACTAGTATTAGCACTATCATCATCCGCGCCCGGCGCGCGATTAGCTGTAATAGTAGCTAAAGCACCATTAATCTTGCTACGTAAAGCTCCTGTTAACTTGCCCTCTGTAATCAAATCATCAGCGATATAAGTAACATCATCAATAACATCAGTAGTAAAGTGACGGCTATCCAAAAGGCTATCCGCTAACTTTTCACCTGTAACATTTCCATTCAAAATCTTGCCAGTAGTAACCACATCATTTGCTAATGCAGCCGTTTCTACAGCACCATCATCAATATGACGTGCGATAATCGCGCCGTCCGTAATATGTGCACCATAAATTGACAACAAACCAATCATAAACCATCTCAAAGCACTTGCCTTGATTTTACTTGCATCAAATCCCATTTAATATAGATTTAAAAAACATTAAAAAATAAAAACACCTTTTAGGACAAATAACTTGCCCTTATTTCTTTTGCAGTTCCTTGCCTGAATATTTTCCTTTTGGAGCTTCATCAACTGGATTAACTGCATCAATTTTCTTCTTTTTAGCTAATGCCTTTTTATACTTCGCTTGACTAAATGTCAAATGTAAGTACTGTTTCCTTGTCAAAGGCTCAACATTAACCATCGTAGCAACATCGTAATCCTTATTAATTGCTAGGGCATACGCAATAACTTGCTCTTCGTTTGGGTAAGGATTTTTAGTACTCCAATTAAGTGATATTTGTGTCTTAAAAACAGGAACTTTAATTTTTTTCTTTTGGCTGCCACTATGAACCAACTCATTTCGATTATTAAAATACATTATATTGATGCGGAAATATTTATCATTCCAATACTTCCAATTTCTTGGGTAAATCCAAGACAATAACCGTAATACATCATGCACATTCTTTATCCCAATGCAATAAAGAAAAATTATAAAAATCATCACATCCGAAGCATTAAATCCTAAAACCATTTTTTCTTTTTTTTAATAAAATAATATAATTACATACTCATCATCAAATAAATCAAACTGTAAACGCACCGTTTGATTTTGAAAATCATACCTATCTTTGTCTAATGCTATACCGCCGCGATACACCATAAATAATTCTTCACTATCAATATGGAAATTATTTACAAATCCATCATTAGAATAAAATTCAATCTTTTTTAATGGTAATGGTTTTTGAATTTCTGTATTAGGAGACGTGTTTTGATTTTGTGTATTAGAAGATACGTTTTGAAATTCTGATAAATAGCCCGCTTTTTTGATGCTTTTACTATTCAGTGTAAACGCATAGCCATTGAAGCCGCCGCCGATTCTTCCACTTGTTTCAATTACTTTGCAATTTGCTTTCCTTATTACTTTGAATAAATTATTTCGATCTAAATAAACCGCGCAAATCTTTTGATTTTTGAAAGAATTAATTTTTGTCCTGGAAGTTGGAATCGCTTTCGCGCTTTTGAATGTTAATTGATTAGTATAAAAATCGTCGGCTTTACTATCTGTATTAGAATTTTCTGAAAATTGCCCCGTTCCATTTTCAAAAAAAACTGGATACCAGGAAACGCCATTTTTTAAAATGAAGTTTCCTATTAAGAAATCAGAAAAAACATTATGAGTTGGTGAAATTAAAATATCTTTTTCTAATACAATATGAATCGTACTAATACCTAAAGAATTATTTTTGTTATCTACGTTTAAACTCATATTACAAAACAACTTACTTTTTTACTTTTAAGAAAGGATTTTTAAAACCTCGTTTTCTTTTGCATTATCAGTGTATAATTTTTTCATAAACTTGTTTAATGCCTCGTTTACGCTTGATTTTGATTTTTTAAACAGATTAGAAATATCTGTTTGATTAAGTTGTGAATAAGTATATAGTAAATAATAGCAAATGCAAGAAATGTGATAATCTTGTTTAGATCGTGTTAGTTTTTCGTAAAACTTAGGTTGTAAGTTGTATTTTTTTTCAATTTTTGAAAGAATTGAAACAGGCGTTAAAAGTTCGGTTATTCTAGGGATTAAAACAGCCGTGTTTTTTTCGGTTAAATCTTTGTTTTTATGTTTTTTCTTACTTTTTATGTATCTGTATGCACTTTCATAGTCATATTCATTATTGATGTTATATTTTTCAAAGAAGGAAATCACGCCGCTGCGTTTGCTTTTGTGTTGTCTATATCCATCGACATACGCCCGCATTTGTCTTAAATGCGTTTCATGTAATAAAATTCCAATTCCTACGCCTGAATTTTTAATTTTAAAGTTTAATTCAATTTTGAATTTGAAATTTAATTTAATTCTTCTTACTTGAAAATTCATTTTTTCCGCCTGTCTTAATTGCTTTTTTATGAATGTATCAGGTTTATATATTTCGCCTTCACATTCACTTTTTAAGATCATATAAGTTAATCCACTTACATTAATATTATACGTCATATATAAAATGTTTATTGTCTGGTATTTATGTTGTTTAAAATAGTTGTTGGGTCGCTGTTGCTCGCGCTTTTTCGCATAGCGTGACCACAGAGGCTCAATGGTATGCAGGAACTCGCGTTCGCGACCCATTTCCCGGCGCATCTTTTCAAACCGGATACCGGCTGCTTCAAAATACCGGCCAAAACAGGTCAACCATTCAGAGG
>CAKZLT010000522.1 GCA_937127195.1 uncultured Saprospiraceae bacterium | reverse complement strand
GCTTAATTTTTTAAGCACTTTTTAATAAAAAAATAAAGTTGTATAATGGTGCAACTTATTTATTTTTCTTCACTAAAGGATGATGAGTAATTTTTTTTGGAAATTCTAATTGAAGTAATAAGCAGCGATTAAAATAGAAATTCCGTTTCTTTCAACGTTAGGCTGTCGAAAGAGAACTATAAGAAATAAAGATTCATGAGAGAAGTGTTTTTGTCATTGATAATTTCAATCGTATTTTTCAATTGTACATCAAATAAGTTGACAACTTATAGTTACGAATCTGAGACACTAAAAGTTAAATCATTGAGTAAGCATATTTTTATGCACATTTCATATTTGGATACAGATGATTTTGGAAAAGTGGCTTGTAATGGAATGGTTTACTTGAATGGGAATGAAGCAATTGTTTTTGATACTCCGACCGATAATAAATCTTCGATTGAGTTGATGAATTGGATTGAAAGACAAGGAAAGGAAATCAAAGCGGTAGTCATTACACATTTTCATGTGGATTGTTTGGGCGGATTAAAAGCATTTCACAATAAAAATGTAAAATCTTATGCAACGAATCAAACAATTCAATTAGCAAAAGAAAACAATAAAGAAGTATTGCCTGAGTCTGGTTTCGAAACAGAAATGGCATTCAAAATAGGAAAGAAAAATATTTACGCCAAATTTTATGGCGAAGGGCATACAAAGGATAATATAGTTGGTTACATTCCAGAGGAAAATGCCTTATTTGGAGGTTGTTTGATTAAGTCACTCAATGCAAGCAAAGGCTACCTTGGAGATGCTAATGAGTCAGAGTGGTCAAATACGGTTAGTAAAATAAAAAAGGAGTTACCTAATTTGGAAATAATCATTCCTGGTCATGGTAAAAACGGAGGCGAAGCACTTTTGGATTATACCATTCAATTATTTAAAAAATAAAAATTAAATAGGAATATATATAATAGGTTGTTAGGAATAAATAAAATCAAGGATTTAGCACGTTGATTTCATAAGAAATATATTAAAATGAAAAAAATACTTTTAACGATATTCGTTGGATTGGGGATGATGATGAGTGGATGGGCACAGCCTATTATTGATTATGGAACACCAACAGATTACGAAATTGGAAGCATTAGAGTTGAGGGAAATAAATATACGGACTCTGGTGCGTTGGTTTCTATTTCTGGCCTGAAGGTTGGTGATAAGATTAAAATTCCAGGAGAAACTATCCCAAAAACATTGAAGAAACTATGGAAGTTACGTTTGTTTACAGATGTAGAAATCAAGGTTGAAGATAAAATTGGTGATGTTTTGAAGTTGGTCATTAAGGTAAAAGAGTTACCTCGTTTGGCTCGTTATTCTTACTCTGGAGTAAAGAAAAGTAAGCACTCAGACTTAAATGATGCTGTTTCTAATCACTTACTAAAAGGTGGTATTGTAACGGATAACGTTAAAGTAAATGCTAAAAATGCTATCAAAGAATACTTCGTTGGTAAAGGTTATTTGGATTCGAAAGTAGAAGTAAGCGAAGAAACAGATAGTATCTTGACGAACGCTATTCGATTGAATTTTGATATTGATAGAGGCGAAAAAGTAAAGGTTGCTGATATTGTATTCACAGGAAATGATAATGTGAAAGCGCGTAAATTGCGTAAGCAAATGGAAAATACGAAGTGGAAGAAACGTATTTTTGCAAGTTCTAAATTTATCAAAGAAGATTATGAAGTAGATAAAGAAGCTATCATTCGATACTATAATACAATTGGTTACCGAGATGCTAAAATCACAAAAGATAGCATTTTTAGAGAGTCTGAAAAAAACAATGTAGTCATTGCAATGAAGATAGATGAAGGTAAGCGTTATTACTTCCGAGATATTACTTGGAAAGGTAATTCTATCTATTCTGACGAGCAATTAGCCGAAGTATTGGGCATTGCAGAAGGTGATATTTATAACGAAGAATTACTAGAAACACGTATTTCTTTTAGTCAAGAAGGGCGAGATATTAACTCGCTTTATATGGATAATGGTTACCTTTTCTTTAGAGCAACTCCGACAGAAGTGGCGATTGAAGGTGATTCTATTGATTTAGAAATTCGTATTCTTGAAGGACCTCAGGCTACGATTGACCGCGTAACTATTCAGGGTAATGACAGAACGCACGAACATGTAGTGCGTCGTGAATTGAAAACGAAGCCAGGTCAAAAATTCAGTCGTTCGGATATTATTCGTTCTCAGCGTGAGATTGTCAACTTAGGATATTTCAATCCAGAAAGTTTGGGTATCAATACACCTGTAAATGCACAACGCGGTACAGTTGATATTGAATATACAGTAGAAGAAAAGCCTTCTGACCAATTAGAATTATCTGCTGGTTGGGGTGGTTTCAATGGTGTCATTGGTACACTAGGTGTAACTTTCAACAACTTTTCTATTCGTAATATTTTCAATAAAGAATCTTGGTCGCCGCTTCCAACGGGTGACGGACAGCGTTTGTCTATCCGAGCACAGACGAATGGACGTTTTTACCAATCTTACAATGCTTCATTTACGGAGCCGTGGTTGGGTGGCAAAAAGCCAAATTCATTTACAGTTGGTGGATATTATACGGTATTCTCAAACGGTAGAGATAAAGAAAGTTCTTTATATAGTGGTTTGGGTATTGGTGGTGTTTCTGTTGGTTTAGGAACGCGCTTGAAATGGCCAGATGATTATTTCATATTAAATACAACGTTATCTTTACAGAACATTTCTTTGAATAACCGTACTGGATTTTCATTGGATAATGGTACTCCTGTAACTGATGGTAGCTATAATAACTTAAACTTAAATGTTACAGTTGCTCGTAATTCAATTGATGCGCCTTTGTTTCCGACTACGGGAGCTAAGCTTTCAGTAGCCGTTCAGGGAACACTTCCTTACTCTTTATTTAATGATAAAAATTATCAAGATTTGAGTATTGAGGAGCGTTTCAAGTGGTTAGAATATTATAAGTTGAACATAAAAGGAGAATGGTACACGACTTTATTTGGAAAGTTTGTATTGAAAAGTGCTGCTAAAATTGGTCTTCTTGGATTCTATAATTCAGATGTTGGAGTATCTCCATTTGAGCGTTTTGAATTAGGTGGCGATGGAATTACTAACTTTGTTGGTATTCAAGGAAAAGACATCGTTTCATTAAGGGGATATGAAGTAGAGGATTTGGAAGTTAATCAGAATTATGACGGTGCAGCAGCATTCAATAAATTCACAATGGAATTGCGTTATCCTTTCTCATTGAATCCTACTGCGACGATTTATGCTTTAGCATTCGTTGAAGGTGGTAATTCGTTTATTAGTTTGAAAGATTACAACCCATTTCAGTTGAAGCGTTCGGCTGGTCTTGGTTTGCGTGTATTCTTACCGATGTTTGGTACATTAGGATTTGATTACGGTTTAGGTTTCGATAAAGAACTTTCTCCAACAGCCAAATGGACTGATTACGGTAACTTTAATATTATCTTAGGTTTCGAACCAGAGTAAAGGAATGAATGTTGAATGTTGAATGCTCCGCTGTTTCACGCTTTTATAGCAACAACAGCGGAGCATTCAACATTCATCATTATCTATTTTACTTTTAAAATAAACCCAACTTTAAACACATTTTCAATACAAATACGCTGGTCTTTATTGAGCATTTTTCTAATTTTTGAAATAAAAACATCAAAACTCCTTCCTAAAAAATAATCATACTCACCGTAGATTTCACGAACGGCATCTTCTCTTTTTAGAATTTGATTCTTATTCAAACACAACAATCGAAGTACTTCATTTTCTTTTTTGGTCATACGTTTGGCAGTACCTTGATAGGATAATTCTTGCAATTTATAATCAAAAAAGTAGTCGCCAATATCAAATTGAGTCGGAACAGGTGCTTGTTCCGTTTGTCTTCGAAGGGCAACATTTATTTTGCAAAGTAGCTCATCTTCATCAAAAGGCTTCGTTATGTAATCTTCTGCACCTATTTCATAACCCAGTAATTTATCTTGCTTCATAGAGCGAGCAGTCAAAAACAAAAAAGGTGGCGGAGAGTTATGTGCTTTTATTTTTTTAGCCAATTCAAAACCATCCAATTTGGGCATCATTACATCCAAAATGCAAAGATTAAAATTGCCTTTCTGAAAATGCTCCAACCCCGAAAGTCCATCTCGACACAACTTAACCGAAAATCCTTCTAACTCTAAGAGTTCCATCAGAAGAAAGCCTAAATTCAAATCATCTTCAACTATCAAAATATTTTTTTGCATCTCGTTTTTTTTAGAAGTAATGAATGAGTTAATGATAGAATAGGTCAAATCTCGTGAGAAAAGTGATTCTTTAAAAAAAAACCGTGGTTACTAGTTTCTTGTCTCTAGTTTCTGCTCCGCTGGTTATGCAGCTAATAGCGGAGCCGAAACTAGAGGCAAGAAACTAGTAACTATCCATTAATACTTTCATTGAACCCTGGTATAATCACATCAAATCGGCTGCCTGCTTGCAGTTCACTCACAATATTCACCATTCCTTTATGGCGTTCTATAATCATTTTGACATAAGCCAAGCCGATTCCGAAGCCTTTTTGACTATTGGTGTTATCCATTTTTGCCCGATGATATTTATTAAAAATAAGTGATTGTTCTGATTTGCTAATACCAATTCCATTATCTTGAAAAATGACTTGAATGCCTTTCGGATGCTTTTTGAGTTGAATCTCTATGAGAGGTTTTTCAGCAGAGTATTTGAGTGCATTATCAATCAAATTTCTAAAAGCATTCCCCAAATGAAAAGCATCTCCCAATACTTCCCAATCCATGTTTTCTGATTTAGAAACCTGAATAGTTGCATTTTTAGCTTTAACGAGCATTTCCATTTCATCAATTGTATTATCCAATAATTTGTCTAAAGCGATAGGTCTTTTTTGTAATTCGTATTCGCCACCTTCCATTTTAGCCAAATGAAGTACCCGTTCGACTTGCCTTAAAAGCTGTTTGCTTTCGCGCCGCATAATGTTTAAATACTTATTGTTAGAAAGTTCTGGCTCTTTTTTGATTAATAAATTCATAGCCAATTTGACGCTGGTCAAAGGTGTTCGGAATTCATGCGCCATATTATTAAAAAAGTCGATATTCATTTCACTAATACGCTTCTGTTGTAATAAAGTATGGTTTGCTGCCCAAAGTACTAAGACAACAAATAGTAAAATAAGTACGGACATTATAAACAACCAACTCATTTCACCAAAAAAGTACTGCTCTTTATCAGGAAATAGAACTTGAACCTGCTTTTTTCCATCTTTTAATGGAGTAAGCGAACAACTAAACATAGAGCATTCAATCTTTCCTTCTGAGACTTTGATTTCGTAAGGCAAATCAACATTATAAAAAGCAAGTGACTTTGCCAACGCCAATTCTAATCGTTTTATATTGATAGCTTGAATATCTTCTATTCTGCCACATTGAGGTGTCATTTCGACTTTTGGAGATACTAAAGGTGCAAAAGTAACCACTTCTACATCATCATCAAGGCTTTCTACGGCAGTGCAAATAGCCATTTTTACTCGCTGGTTGAATTGATTCTCTATTAAGTCATGCGACTTTTGCATCCATCTGACCTGTATAAAAATCAGAGCAAGTACCGCTAAAGTAGAAGCAAATAGGATAATATTAATCTTACAAAAGCGCATAAAGTTGATTTATTTTTTAGAAAAAAAAGGATTTTCCAATTACAAAGAAACAGTTTTTTAGTGCGCCGTGCCACCATTTAACAACTTCGTAACAAGTGAATAACAATTGAGATACAGCGCGGTATCGCTCTCCTTCCTACCTTTGTCTATATCAAATGAAAGGATGTTAATCATCACATTCATTTACTTTAATTTAATATTTTTTAATTTTTTAAACATAAATAACATGAAGAATTTAGGAATGGTTTTCTTTTTAGCACTTGCATTTACCTTCGTCTCTAATCAAGCGCAGGCACAAGCTGCAAATCCCGCAAGCTGCAAAAAGACTTGTAAAAAAGCCCAAACGGCAAATGCAAAAACACCTACTTGTAATAAACGCAATACTGCAATGTTGACGCTTTTGGGTAATGAAAAGACAGAAAAGAAAGCTACTTGCCAACCAGCGCAATGTAAAACAGTTTGTAAGAAAGGGGCAAAAACAGCCAATGCAGTTAAATTGGTAAGTAACGAATTGCCAGCAAAAAAAGCAAGCTGTAAAAAAATGTGCAAGAAAAATGTTAAAATGACAGAAAAAAGCAAAAGTAAAAATACAATGAAAGCCGTTTTAGCTAAAAATGAAGAGTAAAAATATTCTATTAAAATTTATAGTGAACTAATATTTTGTATAAAAAAAGCTAGTAAAAGTATCTGTGGATACTTTTACTAGCTTTTTTCCTATTCCTCAAAGTTAAGCTTTATTTATTTCTAGTCATTTTGAAAGTAGTAGGTAATTTCCTTGAAGACTTCCCCTTTGTATTCAAATGAATAGCTTTCGTTTTATAACCTTTCTTTTCTAAAGTAATCATGTATTCTGTTTCTTTTTTTAAGAACCCAATTACTTGACCTTCTTCATCAAACTTAAGAAATATTTTTCTTCCTCCTGTCAGAGGCTCTAGTGTTACTTTTACATTTTTTAATGAAATATTTGTTATTTTATCTACGATAAAACCTTCCAATTTTATTGTATTTCCCCTAGCGGACTTTATTGTATTTAAGTGCCTTGGTGCAGGATTTGCCATAGCTAATAAATTTTGCTCTCCTTTAAAAGCAAGATTCATCGCTTCAAAATAATAAATATCATCATTACCAGCCATTCGAGAAGAAGTGAAAAAACCTGATTTATTATCATCTAAAAGTATAAAACCCATATCATCTCTAGCTCCATTAATAGGAGCTCCAAGGTTAAGAACTCTATCGAACTCACCATATTCATCTCGTCCTGCTTGATACAAATCAAAACCACCAAAGCCACCATGTCCTTTTGAAGCAAAGAAAAGCGTTCCATCTTTGTGTACAAATGGAAAGGCTTCATGTCCAGCAGTATTTATTAATTCGCCTAAGTTTATTGGTCGCTTCCATCCTTTCGAAGTGCGATAAGTCATGAATATATCTGTACCACCAACGCTACCTGCTTTATCAGAAGCAAAATACATTGTATCTCCTGTATAAGTTAAGGCGGGGTGCATATAATTGCGTTCTGGACTACAGAAGCTCATTACTTTACCTCGTGTCCAATTCCCATTCTTTTTGCGGACTTCAAATAATTGTAAATTATAACGATTGGATTTGCTTGGCACATCAGAGTTTCGAGTAATAATCATTCCTTCTCCATCGCGAGAAATAGACACAGGACCTGTGTTTTTGTTAGGAGTGTTAATTCTTCTTGAGAATTCCTCTAATGTTTGAAATTTACCATTACTACCTTTAGAGCTTTTATATAGTTTTAGAAAAGAACGACCTGTCCAGCCGTAAGTTCTTCCTTTGCCACCTTGATCCGATAAAAAAGCAATACCATCTTCATAAATTACTGGAGAAAACTCATCAGCTTCTGTATTAATATCAATAGGTTCAACATGAGTAATTTCATAAAGCGGTTCTATAGTATTAACTTTTTCACAAGCTTCAATTAGACTCAAAGCCTTCTCGTCATTTGGTTTTAGTTTCGAGTATTTCTTAAATAAAACTTTTGCTTCGTTATATTTCCCATTTGCCATCAAAGCCTCACCATAATAAAAAAACAATATTGGGCGTACTCTTTTTTCTTGAATTAACTCTGAATATAATAATTCGGACTTTGTGCTTTTGTTCGCCATTCGGTAACAATAAGCTAATTTAGTTTTAGTTGCGACTACTTTAACTTTCTTTTCTTTATCAAGATAATATTCAAAATAAGGAATAGCTGCATTGTATTTGTAGTTATTATATAGTTTTTCTGCTTTTTTTAGCTCTTTTTTCTGAGCCATCAAGCTGCTAGATAATACGAGACCCAGAAAGACTAAAAGTGCAACTTTTGTTTTCATTAGAAAATTCATTTTGTTAGTTAATACATCTTTAATATTACAAAATACTCTGTTTTGTGACAGAGTTGGGTTAGTTATTTTTCTTATAAAATATAAAAAGATAGTCTATTTGATAAATTGGTAAAAATAAAATATATAATATGAAGACTGTTAAAGTAGTATTTACAATTCTGATACTACAATAGTTTTGCCAAAGATTAGAACAAAAAAAATATTATGAGTCACATTTTTAGTAAAAAAAATAAAATAAAAGAACTCCTTCTATGTACATTATTTCTCATTTGAGAACAAGCAAGATATTATTACATTTGTTTACTGTACATATAAACATATGCTACAGTGGCCACAGATTATTTTTTTTACAACATTAAATACAAACACAAATGTGTATGTAGTGCTGAGATGACCTTTGATATACAGTGAAAATGCATTAGTTTCAGATGGATGGGAACATATTTCAGCAGTATCATTTTGAATATTCAG
>CAKZLT010000521.1 GCA_937127195.1 uncultured Saprospiraceae bacterium | reverse complement strand
GCAGGCTTTCAGTTGGTGGATGAACCGATGGAAATTACAGGAACTTTTGACCTAGATAATTCGCAATTAGCTATTGCTCAAAAAGCACCTATTAGTGTTTCTTTAGTTGGATTAGCCAATAGAGTAACATCTTTTGATTTAGCTAAATCAGCGAATAGTTCAACTATCCAAACGACTTATCAAAGTCAAAACGCACTCAATACGACGCTTCCTCCCAATCATTCATTGCAATTGATTTTGAATGGTATCAAAACGCAATTACCCGTTGGTGTAGCTAATTTAAAGGTTTCTTTATTGAATATCCCTAATTATAAAGATGCTCATTTAGCAACTACTGTGAATCGTGTTGCTTATTTGAATTCAAGTAAAAAAGGAATTTTTACAACAGGGAATAAAAATAACAACTTACAAATTATTCAAGATGTCGTCGAGATTAAATCTAATAATTTTGAGGTTTATGATAATGTATATAAAGTACTTCCTGTGGGGTCTGTGATTATGTGGTATGGCTCAGTAGAAACAATTCCTGGAGGTTGGAAGCTCTGTGATGGAAATTATGGTACTCCCGATTTGAGAAATCGATTTGTTGTTGGAGCAGGAAGTAATTATAAAAAAGATGATAAAGGAGGTGAAGACAAAGTAAGACTTACTATCAATGAAATGCCTAGCCATCACCATAAAGGAACAACTACACCAAATGGGAGTCACAAGCATAAAATAGGTTATAGGGGAGTTGAAGATGGGAATGATTATAAAGTATATAGTAATTCTTACAGAGATGGTTCAAGTGATACCTATGTGGAGTACTCAGGTAATCATACACACAATTTGACAACTGATGCAAAAGGAAGAGACCAATCACATGAAAACCGCCCTCCATACTATGCTCTTTATTATATTATGAGGATTGGGCACCTTAGTCAAATAACTAATACAAGGGCATTAAAGCCAAATATCTCGTTGATTTCGACAAATGGTCGATATACTTTTATTCTTCAACCAGATGGTAATATTGTTATATATGATGGTAGCTTCAAAATGGTCAATGGAGATTATCAAGGTAATGCTCAATGGAATAGCAATACCTATCAAAAACCATTGAAGTCTCTTATTCTAAAAGATGGAGATTTAATTGCTTTTGACAATAATCAAAACATAGTCTGGACGTTATCTAGCTTCTCTAATTACACACCTAATCCTAAAGCAAAATACGTCTATTGGAAAAATAACGCCCTAATAGTAAGTGATGAGAACAGCAGCACACTATATACTATTTGGTCAGCATAAAGAAAAATATTATTACTTAACTTTTTTTAAATAATACAATTATGGCAGATAAGCCAGCAAAACCAGCAGCAAAACCAGCAAAGAAAGATGCTAGTAGCTTCAAGTTTGAAGCAAACATCTCAGTATTTGGAACTGAGGTAGATTTAAAACCATTAGAAGGTGACGAAATCGGTTACCGCGCACCAGCAGGAGAAGATGGAATTGCCGTTTCTCAAACTGCTTTAATTCAGTCAGGAATTATTGTAGAAGGAGGAGCAGCGTCAAAAATTATTCCTTCTACTACTTATGTAAAAGCGATTGTTTTTAATAAAAAAACAAAGAAGGTAGAGTTCGCAGCGAAGGCAATGTTTTATGGACCAGCAGAAACAACGGGAACTGATAAAGCAGATATAAAAAAATGGGCAACGGAAACAGATGTGGCTAAACAAGCCGCAGCTCTAAAAAGCCTTAAAGAGTTTGCAAAAGTAAGAGGAATTGTTATTCCTGATGCTAACCAAGATACATTTGAACATATTTCAGCATATTTTTGGAAGCCAAAAGTTGACCAAACTCCAGGTGATTTAACAGATAAAATCAAAGAATACAAAGGCTTTATCTTAAATCAGTATCCGCAAGTATTTACAGTGAACTCTGTATCTGTTTACGTTGGGCCTGAAGCTCCAAAAGCAGAGTAAATGTTTTTTATTAAAAAAATCAAACGAACTAATGGCTAATTCAAAAGCAATAACAACGACTTTTTGGGGCATATCAGCGACCTTTTCGGGTAGCTTGAATGGGCAATCCTATAATGGAAAAATAGTATTTGCCAAAGAAGTTGCCATTGGTTCTTTGATGGCTAAAGATTGGGAAGCGGCAGCCGTTTCCTTATCTTTTCCTTACGGGAATAAGAAACTAAAAGTATTTACAGGAAAATCTTTTGATGCTGAATGGAAAGAAGCTACTAAGGTTTTAAAAATATACTTAACCAATAATGAACATTGGTTCATTCTCGCAACTCTCAATGAACAAAACGAATTACAAAAATATTGCTTGGGCTTTGAGCCGAAAAAGAAAATTACTATCAAGAAATTCCCTGGCATGCAAAAAGTATTAAATAAGCTAATTACGGTTGATATTGCTATTTATTTTACTTGTAAGGATATTTTAATCAATAGCCTTGATGTAAAAAAAGGCATTTCCTTCCGAACAGGAATTAAGATAGGAAGTAAAGCATTTAGCTTACCGACAGCGGCGAATACTTTGGTGAATTGTGGTTCTACAAATACACCGATTTCTATTAATCAACCTTTAGGAGATGTCATTCATATAGACACTTTAGGCTTTGAGTACAGAGAAGGTGGCGAAAATCCTATTAATAAACGGCACGAACCGAATCAACTATTTTTAGAATTAAAAATAAAAAACACGCCTTTAACCATACTTAAAGGCAACTTAAAAGCCATTAGGATAGGATTTGTATTAGACAAATTGCATTCGATGGAGCGATTTAGTTGGGAAAGTAATCTCGCACTAGAAGTTGATTTTGATATTCCAGTGACTGATACCCAAACAGGCAAAAATCGACTTCTTTCCTTGAGACCAATGCAATGGTTGCGCAAAATTGGTTTTCCTCCAAGTTGGTTTCCTAGTCTTTTTAAAAAGAATAAACCTAGACCAGAAGCAACCAAAGGTATTACAATCACTAAAAATGATTTGAAAAATATTGATTTGATAAAAGTGAATGATGATTACCACGCACTCATTCCAGATGAAACAGTACTAGAAAGAGTTGTTTACGATTGGAAAACGCATGATTTGGAGTTGGCTGTCAAAGTCAAATTTCAATCACCACTCAGTAAAGCCGAGCTTCAGAATTTAGAAAGTCAGCATCCTGAAAGTGGAGCATTTTTAACGGCTTTACAAAAAGAAGCAACAGCAAGAGAAATCGACACAACTAATAAAAGTATTGAAGATTTAAAAAAAGATTTGAATAGTTATACAGGGGATTTTCCATTAAATAATTACCCCGAAATATTCAAAGTCAATCAAGTAGCAATTTACATCAATCCGAAAAATAATTAATCGAAAATTTGATTTTTCAAAAATTCGTGTAAAATATTTTAATCAAAAATTATGGCATTTAGAGCGGAGGTCGATATGACCGTTTTCGAGAAAAACGTACTATTTAGCTTCTCTGGTTCAGACCAAGGGTACATGGGAGAGATAACTTTCCCTGATAAGTTCCATATTGGTGATGCCATGAAAGGTATTTGGAAAGTCATAGCGGGCGATTTAAATTCTTATCCTTTTGGTGATATTGATGTCGAAGTCAAGAAGATTACGGCATTGATGAAAGAAGATAAAGCTACGCAACAATCGCTCGTGATGTGGAGCGTTGTAGTTGGTGGACTTCAAATCACGGTTTATTTTGTCAATGACCAAATCACCAAAAAGCAAATAAAAGTATTTTGTATAGAATCCTACGGAGGCATCGAAATTGATAGCCTTCCTGGTGTCAATGCCAAATTGCCTAAACCTATTACAGCTAATCCAACGCTTTATTTGGCATCTGAAAAAGCTTCATTTATTATAGGAACAAAGGAAATTAATGTTAGTAAAGGCTTTACAGCCGAAGCGACTTTAGATATTCCAAACTTACTTACGGCTGATTTATCAACCGTTTCTGGAGTGAGTATCAAGTTTGCATCTGACAAAGGTCAAAGAAAACTTCCTCCACCGAGTAATAATCCTGCTCGTCAAGAAATGGCTAGACAAGATGCTATTCAAAAAACACGACAAAACCCTCCTGCACCAACAAAAGCAGAAAAAGAGGCGGCTTTAGGTATTGCACCTTCTCCCGTTAAATGGAAAAAGGTGGATAAAAAATTAGGCAAATTTGCTACTATTCACCGAGTTGGTTTTTTGTATAAAGACAAAAAACTATCGCTCCATTTTGATATGGATGCCCAAATGTCTGTCGTTCAAGTTGGTTTGATTAACCTCCAACTCAAACTAGATACGACAAAGTTTTCGATGTTTAAAGACTTCGGAAAGTCCAAAAAGAAATTCACTGTTATTAAGGACTTTTTGGGAGAAGCTATCAGCTTTGGTTTGGATGGCTTAGGTATTGCTATCGAAACGAAGGCTTTAACCATTGCTGGTATTCTTTATATTGACCGAATTGTTATTAATAAAAAAGTAAATGGAAAAATAGTTTCCAAAGAATACAAGCAATATATTGGCGGTTTGGTTATCAAAACGTCGGCATTTTCTGCGGCTGGTCTTGCCGCTTATGGTAAGATTGATGGTTACAAATCCTTCTTTTTCTATCTCTTTGTTGGTGTTCCAATTGGAGGCCCACCGTTTTTCTTCGTCAATGGTTTGGCGTTAGGTTTTGGTTATAATCGACAGGTCAAAATACCTGATATTGATAAAGTGGCAGATTTTCCATTTGTGCGAATCGCTATGGGAAACCCTGACCCCGATGTAACGATTATGTCCACTTTGACCAAAATGGTTCCTATTATTGTGGATACTTTTCCACCACAAGAAGGAAGCCTATTTTTTGCAGTTGGAGTCAAGTTTACTTCTTTTAAACTATTGGATGGTTTTGTCTTATTGATGGTTTCTATTGGTAAAAAAGTAAGAATTGATGTGCTTGGTTTGGTTATGCTTGTGATGCCCAAAAGCAAACCCGTTGCCATTGTCGAACTAGCTATCAAGGTTACAGTGATTCCAGAAGATGGAATTATTTCGGTTGAAGCACGCATCACTGATAATTCTTATATTTTTTCTAAAAATGCCAAATTACAAGGCGGATTTGCTTTCTGTGTCTGGGCAAAAGATATTGACATTGACGGTTATGCGATTGCGGCGGGCGAATTTGTACTCAGTATTGGCGGTTATCATCCACGATTTAATAAACCTGCTTATTATCCGAGTGTTCCGAGGTTTGGTCTAAATTGGCGCGTTTCAGATAGTATATCAGTTAAAGCCTTGTGTTATTTTGCTTTAACGCCAGTTGCTGTTATGGCAGGATTGGAATTAAGTGCTGTTTATGTTTCTAAGAAATTAGATGCTTGGTTTAAGTTATCTGCTGATTTCTTGATACAATGGAGTCCATTTTATTATGATATTTCGATAGGAATAGAAGTCGGTGTAGAATATAGAACTTGGTGGAAAACATTCAATTTAAGTTTAAGTGCGAATATAGATATTTGGGGACCAGAGTTCAGTGGTAAAGCGAAAGTGAAGGTTTGTTGCTTTACAAAAACAATCAGTTTTGGTGCAGGGCAGTCTCGATTGACTCCCAAAATCAGTTGGTTTGCGTTTGAAAAAGACTTATTACCAGCAACCCGTTTGACAACCAAGATGCTTGACGGAATGATTTCGGAAAGCAAAGAAGGAGAAACTCCAGTCTATTTGGTGAACCCAAATAGCTGCGCGCTCAATATTGAATCAGTTGTTCCTTTCTCGAAAGTAACAGGTGTTACGATTGATTCTGGCGCGCCTTCTGGCGGTAAATTTAATCTATATCCTGTTGGTAAAAAAGCAGATTCAAAAGTTCAAGTTTCTATCACTAGAGCCGATGGTCAGACTATTCAAATCATGCCTTTTGAGGCTAAAGTTGAAAACAAAAATCTTCCTGCTGCCTTATGGAGTGATAAATATGCATTGGGTTTAAATGAAGAAAAAACAACGCTCAGTAAGTCTGTTCAATTTATATTAAAGGCAAAAAAAGCGCAATACGGCAATCATTTTCCAATCTTAAAAGTACCTCCTTTTGACGATACCAATATATATGATATGTGGAATCCTAATAATCTAGGTACTTTGGATACTTTACCCAAAAATAAATTTGGGGCATTCAAAGAAGAATTTGAAGAAACAGTAGAAGTAAAAGGGACAATTGCTAATGAAGGTGAAAAACTAGCATTTTTCTTTGGACTAAGAGCAACGCCAATTTTAGTGAATTAGTTGCTGGTTACTAGTTGCTGCTACCGCTGTTAATCGTAATGATGATAGCAGAAATTAGGGACTAACAACCATGAGAATTAAGTGATGTTTTGACTAAAAATGTAAAATTGTAAAGAATCAAATCTAATTAGGAAATCAAAGAAGAATACTTACAATCTTATTTATCCTATAGATTTTGTATAAAAAAATAAAAGTGGAAAAAGCAACTTTAAACGCAACCATAGAAAAAGATATTCTACACGATACGACTCATCTTTTGGCAGGCCAAGTCTTAGATATAAGTCCTGTTCGTAGTAGAGCTGTGGTGAACGAATTGGATTTGTATGACTACAAAAAACCAGCATTAGGTTTTGGTGAATATATCGTTGACTTTAAGCAAACGGTAACAGTTGATGGTTATTCAAAGCCTGCTGTTTATGATAGTAAAGTCAAGCTAAAAGTTGCTCAACCCAATAAAGTATTAAGCCCTGCGGACATTTATCAGATGTTTCCGCCTAAGGGAGCTTATGGTAAATACTCAACTTTTTTACCGCATATCATACTTAATGCGAGTACTTTACCTTGGGAGTTTCCGCATTATGATGCCAATGCTAAAGTGCGTACGCCGTGGTTAGCATTGGTGATAATGGACGAAGATGAAGGCGGAGATGTTGTTGCTCCTGGGCAGAAAGTTAGAATCAAAAATAAGGTTGTCCCAACAATTGATGATTTGAATTATTTGATTCATGTAAGTAAACGAAACAAACCGCAAGCAGGTACAAGAACACTAGATCCAGATGCCAAAACTGAAAAAGTTGTTCTCATCGCTAACCGTTTTCCAACACCTGGTAAGGCTAATACCGCTTATATCATTTCGTTGGATGAAACACCTGTTGATAAGCAATATACTTGCTTGTTTAGTTGGAATTTTGGTTGTGAAGAAGCAGGAAAAGATGGGTTGAAACATATATTAGAGAACTTAAATGTTGGGCCGCTTCGATTACCTAATATTGATTTGCCTTCTAGTGCAACAGATATTCAGAAAGGGATTGCAACTCAGCTCAAAAAGGGCTTTGTGTCCTTGCCTCATCAAAATAGAATGGGAATCAAAATGATGTCACTCTATCGTGGGCCTTTGGTTTGTGATGTTGATTTTTCGAGCGCGCAAAGCCAAACTTTGCTGAATATCAAATCCATTAATAGTTCTGACCAGTTGTTACGATATTTTAAAGGTATCAAAAAAATGGACGTGACTTACGCCTCCGCATGGGAACTCGGAAAATGGCTAACGCTTCAAAACAAAGAAGTATCCATAGAACTCTTCAAATGGAAAAGAGCGATTGCAACAGCTTTAAAGTTAAAAAAGCAAAAAACGCCATCACAAAGTACAAAACTAACGGAATTACAAAAAATCAAGGCGCAGATTGACACCATGTTCACAGGAGCAAACAATGATATTGCACTCCCTGATATGCCTGAACGAATTAATGATTGGTTGCAAGAATTGGTCTTTTTGAGTCCTTTACCATTCAATTACATCATTCCAGATGAGCGATTGCTACCCGAAGAAAGTATGCGATTTTTTACAGTAGATGAAAGTTGGCTCTGGGCATTAGTTGATGGTGCATTGAGTATCGGACGAAATCCGACGGAGCGAGCAGCACCGCCTTTTGGTGCGCCAAAACTTCACCTTTCGGGGTGCCTGATTCGTACAGAAGCGATTAGTCAATTTCCTGATTTGAAGATAAAATCTAAGAATTTCGACTTAATCGAAAAGCGAAAAATTGGTAATGATATATGGCTTTGCATTTTCAAAGAATCCACCAACGTAGCGCAACAAGTCGATGAAATAGAACTGTATTTGCCACAAGCAGGAATGCGATTTGGCGGAGAAATAGTCGAAGGCACACTCAAAAAAGAATTAACGGATAATAGTGCTAAAATAGCTATTCCGTTCAGGAAAACTAAAAAGCGGGTAATAAATGCACCGTTATTGTTTAGTGAATTAGTGAAAGGTTCAAATGACTCTAAAAGCGGACAGTTTGCTTATAGTATGATACAGCTTTCGCCAAAAGTCATTTTTAATAAAAAGAAAAAAACAACGTAAATATATGCTTAGAATTACGCTTTGATGCACAATATGAATAAAATTAAAACGAAAATATAGCAATACGCTATTTATAACGACAAGCAGTCTCAACACTGCTTTACACTTGTATTGAATGATTACAACATCTCTCAAGAGCTGGCGCGCACTCTAGCTGATGTTACACTTACTGATGTTTTTATTGAAAAA
>CAKZLT010000520.1 GCA_937127195.1 uncultured Saprospiraceae bacterium | reverse complement strand
GAAGCCAAAAATGTTGTTTTTTCTCCAATAGGTCCTTCTAGCGTCAAAGCCACATCACTCGCGCCCAACGTTGCTCTAAAACCTAAGCGGTCGTCGCGTCCATCTCTTTGTTTGAAATTAAAAACAGAGCTCAACGAATTACCACGATTAGAAGGAAATGCACCACTAAAGAAATCAACCTCTCTAATGAAATCTACATTAATCAAACCAACAGGGCCTCCAGAAGCACCTTGAGTTGCAAAGTGATTGATATTTGGAACTTCTACATCATCCAAATAAAAGCGATTTTCGTTTGGCGCACCACCTCTAATAATCAAATCATTACGAAATGAAGAAGCACTCGTTACCCCAGGAAGCGATTGAAGCACCTTAGAAATATCACGTCCACCGCCTGGATTTCTTGCAATTTCCGACACTCCAATCGTACGCAATGAAACGGGACTTTCTTCTGATTTATTAAAAGGAGAAGCTTTTACCACGATTTCTTCGAGTTTCGTTGATTGCTCTTCCATTGCCAAATCAACTATGTAAGGCTTAGAATTTGTTACTTCTATTTCGTATTCGACCTTATCCGTGAAGCCTATATAAGTCACTTTTACATTATAAATACCAGGTTCAACACTCGTTATTTCATAATTTCCATCTACATCAGTAGTCGCTCCTTTGCTTGTTCCTTCAAGGATTACGTTGGCAAACATAATCGCTTCATTGTTGATTGCGTTGAATACGCGCCCTTTGATTATCCCCGATTGAGCGGAAACGGAACCGAATGCCAAAAAGTTAAATACTAAAACTGTAATTAATTTCTTCATTGCCTAATCTTTCATTGTATAGGTTTTCTGAATGTTTTAAACAAAAAGCATTCAAAAAATAGTTTTTATGAATATTTTGAAAAATATAGGGTGTAAACATGACTAAGTATTAATTGTTTTACAAAAACATAATAAATTTCAAAAAAAATTATGTTTTTATAATAAATAAAACATAAACCCTATTTTTGTGTTAAGCAATAGAAAATAGGCTATCTTAATGAAGTGCAAGTAAAAATCAAAAGTAACGCCTTATTATAGTGTGTACTTTTTTTATAAAAAAATAATGGACTATCAACTACTAAAAGAAGTTATTCAGCGATTAGAAAAATATGAAGCTACTGAGGAAAGTACTTCATTGGAAGGTTTTGCTCTTTTTTTAAATAAAGATTTAGGACTACATACTTCTAACGTAATGCCCAACAAATTCAGTAAAGATACTCTGGATAAAATGTCCGAACAATCAATGGGTATCGAAAATCATATTACCTTCCTGTTAGTCACCATTTGGAAATACGCCAAGCATTACATCAAAACGGCTTTCAAGGATTTGCCTGTCAATAGTGTGGATGACTTTGGTTTTTTGGCTGGATTGTCAGAAGTCGATAGCCTAACCAAAACGGAGCTTATCCAAAAAAACATCGCTGAAATACCTTCAGGAATGGAAATTATCAAAAGATTGCTCAAAAAAGGAATGATTGAAGATTTTAAAGACCCCAATGATGGTCGCGCAAAAAGACTTAAAATTACGCCTTTAGGAAGAATGACAGTCGGTCAATCAATTGGTCAGTTAATTCGTATTTCTAAAATTATCATTGGAAATCTAACACTAAGCGAACGTATTCAACTCTTGCACACACTAGAAAAACTGAATCGTTTTCATATTAATATTCATGAAAATGATTGGAAAAGTGATTTAAATATGTTGGAAGAAAAATATGTAATTACTGAAATAAAGTAGTTTTCAGAGCTAGCAAAAAACGTTACAATCAGAAAAATTTAATGCCTTATAAACTCATATTACGCAAAAGCACTTTTGTTAGTAGCATGGGAACGCTGATGAACAAGTTCATACACTGACAACTTCGTTGTTCGCAGGTAATCGCGGATTTAACTCGTTGTTTCATTCAAATTCAATTTTTGATGGACGGTTGATTCTATCTTTAGATTTTTGATTACGTTTCAATAAAGAAAAAATCTAAATCCGCGATTCTCTGCGAATTGCGAAGCAATCAGTGTATGAACTTGTTCATCAGCGTTCCCATGCTACTAACAAAAGTACTTTTGCGTAACATCAGT
>CAKZLT010000519.1 GCA_937127195.1 uncultured Saprospiraceae bacterium | reverse complement strand
GAGCGTCCGTCAGCGAAGCGTCCGTCAAGGCGAAGCCGTCCGTCAACCGTCAGCACGTCCGTCAAAAAAAACTTGTGCAAAGTTGAAATAGAAGTCTCGTATTTTATAGTTTTGTGAGAGAATTAACTTAATTATTAGACGAAAGGAATGGGAAAGAACAAATTAACGAAGTTTAGCGAGTTATCGGAATTGGAAAATACTTATCAAAATTATGATGTAAAAAATCCTGAATTGATAAATTTTGAAGGCGATGTAGTCGAAATGAAAGGGCGATGGAATGAGTTGCATTTCAAAAATGACCAGCCGATTGTGGTTGAACTAGCGTGCGGAGGAGGTGAATATACGGTAGCGATGGCGCGGAGTATTCCTAATCGGAACTATATAGGTGTGGATATTAAAGGGGCGCGTATTTGGAAAGGTGCAAAAATCGCTAAGAGCGAAAATCTAACGAATGCGGCATTTTTAAGAACACGTATTGAGCAACTTAATTTGTTTTTTGGTGAGCAAGAAATCAGTGAAATTTGGATTACTTTTCCTGACCCATTTTTGAAGCACAGTAAATCAAATCGAAGATTGACTTCTCCTTTTTTCTTAAATATCTATAAGCCTCTACTAAAAAAAGGTGGTTTTATCAACCTGAAAACGGATTCTCCAACGCTTTATAATTATACTTTAGAAATCATTCAACAGGAAAAGTTGAATTTGATTTATGAAAAAGATAATATTTATACTGACGAATTATACACCGAAGAGCTGCATTTTAAAACTTATTATGAAAAAATGCACCTAAAAAATAGTAGAACCATCAAGTTCATCCGTTACACTCTTTAGAATAGAGACCGCTTCGCTGAGAGACCGTTCGCTTTGCTCTCTTTGAGACCGCCTTCGCCTGCCTGCTGCAGGCAGGGCTACGAGACCGTTTCGCTGAGAGAGAAGAGACTGCTTGATGTTTTAGCCATTTATTGCGATTTTAGGAGTCGGACGCCTTTAAGGCGTCCGACTCCTGTAAACCCAAGGGCTGAAACAAAAGGCTAAAACGTCAAGCAGTCTCTTCTCTCGTAGCGAAGCGGTCTCAAAGAGAGCGAAGCGAACGATCTCTTAGCCGAAGGCGGTCTCTCAGCGAAGCGGTCTAACTAATCATAAACTATGGATAAAATATCTCGGAAGGAAGTTTCAATATTTTTTTATTTTCTCTTTTTGATAGCTTTATTTTGTAGTAAAACGCTACTGACTATTGCTATGATAGGCTTATTGGCAGTAGGTGTTTTTGAAATACAATTGAAGCCTTTTCGGTTGGGATTCAATCCTAACTATTGGAAAAATTTAAAGCAACTTCCTCGTCGAAAAGACCTTTTAGCTGTTATTGGAGTGTTTTTGTTGATAGTTTTGAGTTATTGGAACTCAGAAGCGACCGCGGATTGGAGTAATCAAGTTCGGGTCAAATTACCTTTTCTTTTGCTTCCGTTGGCATTCGTTCAGTTGCCGCGTTTATCCGAGCGTCAACTCGCACACGTTTTTTATATTTTTTTGCTTTTGGCAACGCTGGCGTGCGTTGGCACAGGTATTAACTACGCCCTAGATTACAAATATATTACGAATAGTATCAACTTAGGAAAATCAATACCAACGCCCATTCATCACATCCGCTTTAGTTTAATGATTGCCTTCTCGGTTGTGGCGGGCGTTTGGTTGCGTTTTATTGGTCATTACTGGCTAAAGCCTTCCGAGAAGCACTTAATTGCAACTTTGACGGGTTTTTTATTTGTTTTTCAGCATGTTTTGAGTGTCCGTTCAGGCTTAGTTGTGTTGTATGCTGCACTAGTTATAATGTCGATTTACTTTGTTTTTTATACTAAAAAAATAAAACTCTTTGCGATTATATTACCTCTTTTGGTGATTGTTCCTTTGGTGGCAGTTCAGACAATTCCAACACTTAAAAACAAAATAGGCTACCTTAGATATGATTTGGATATGTTTAGAAATGGTAACCGTGCGGGTTTTTCGGATGGTCAGCGATTTATTTCGTGGGAAATAGGTGGAATCGTTTTTCAAAAAAACTCAACCTGGGGAACTGGTTTCGGTGATTTGAAAAATGAATTAGCCAATGTTTACAAAACGAATTACCCTGATTTGAAACCCAAATTACCACATAATCAATTTTTATTATTCGCGGCAGGCATGGGCTGGACAGGATTGCTGGCTTTTGTTACGTTGTTTTTGTTTCCTCTTTTTTATAAAAAAAATTATCGCTTTGTAGTTTTTGCCGCCTTTTATACGATAATAACACTTTCTTTTCTTTTTGAAAATACACTTTCTTCGGCATTTGGAACGGGGATTTATTTGTTCTTTTTATTAATTTTAATGCAAAGAGAGAAGTAAATATTTGGGTTCTTTGAACTGTTCTGAGTTTTTATAATATTTTAGTAAATCACTTTTGGAAATTTTTTTAAATATAAAAAATGAAAAATACACTTTTAATTGCTTTAGGGTTGATATTATTTATTGCTTGTAATCAGGCAGTTACAGAAGAAAATGTGGTTGAGGAGAAGAAAGTAGCTGTAATTCAAGATTATACAACGAACTTAGAAACCTTAAAAGCAGATTATCAGAGAAAGTTAGACACAGGAGTCGGAATGCTAGGAACTTCGATTGAGTATAGTGCAGCGATAGACAGTATGGTCATTTTGCTTTATACTGATTTGTCTCAAATAACGCCAAAAAATGAAGCTTCAGACTTAGCAAAAGACCAAAAAAGATGGTTTACAGCACGCGAAAATGCTTTTCAAGAAGAGTGGAAAAAAGGAAAAGCTATTGAAGAAGAAACGGGGATTTTTCCTCAATTGGAAGAAATGGTAGCTTATGGAGTTGCATTTGACGTGAGTTACAAAAAGGCGATTGAGTTGAATGAAAAACTAAATAATTGATGTTTTAGACCGTGTCGGTTTTAAAATCGACGCGGTCTATTGTTCGTCCTGCAATAACGGATGGTGACAGCTTTTGTTGGTACTAGGAGATGTTCATTAGTTTTACGCAGGTTTTATTATTTTAATTTATATTCGTAAACAGTGATTTCTTCAAAATTCTTATTATGTTCTCTTGATACATCTTTAACTTCTAACCCTAAATCATTAAAAACAGAAATCGACTCGTACTTTATATCTGTTTTACTCCCATCTTTTGTTTCGTAAATTTCAAGGAATTTATTTTCAAAATATCCAATGTTCACCTCTCTTATATCTCCATTTCTCTTATGTAATGTAACTTTTCTTTTGCCATCTTTTCCTATTTCAACTTTTGACAACGGATAATCAACCTTACTTCCTTCTTTTATCTCAGTTACACGAGTTATTTTCTCAATCCAAATAGAATGTTCTTTTTTCAGGTTTAAATTTTCATTCCAAATGTAAGGCACGATTTGACTCATTAGAAGGTTTTGATTAATTAATAAGATTACTAATATTAAAGTGACTCTCTTCATTTTTTATTTTTTACTTGCATTCAACTTTAGAAAAAGAACACTTTTAAGTAGTTCCAAGAGTAAATAAATACAAAAATCAAATAGCTTTAGTAAGCAAAATTTAATCCCTTTTGCAAATTAAGCATTTGCTTTATCCCATTCTAATTTTTCTTTTAGATATTTACCTGTATAAGATTCTTTGACCTCGGTTAGTGCTTCTGGCGTTCCTTCAAAAACTAAATTTCCGCCATTTTCGCCACCTTCTGCACCCAAATCTACAATCCAATCGGCGCTTTTAATAACTTCCATGTTATGTTCGACAACGATTACAGAATGCCCTTTTTCAACCAAAGCATTGAGTGCATTAAGTAATTTTTGAATATCATGAAAATGCAAACCTGTTGTTGGTTCATCGAAAATAAAGAGAATTTTTTCGGTCACTCGCTCTTTTGCTAAGAAAGAAGCTAACTTGACGCGCTGCGCCTCGCCGCCAGAAAGGGTACTAGATGATTGACCTAGTTTTACATAGCCCAAACCAACATCATTCAATGGTTTTAACTTTCTAATAATGTCTTTTTCATTTTCAAAAAATGTCAAAGCATTTTCAATACTCATATCTAATACCTCAAAAATATTCTTGCCTTTATATGCGACATCCAAGATTTCTTGTTTGAAACGTTTGCCTTGACAGTCCTCGCATTCCAATCTGACATCCGCCAAAAACTGCATTTCGACCACAACTTCACCATCTCCTTTACAGGTTTCGCAGCGTCCACCTTCTACATTAAAAGAAAAGTGTTTTGGTTTAAAACCGCTAATTTTGGACAATTGTTGGTCAGTGAATAGCTTTCTAATGGAATCATACGCCTTGACGTAAGTCACAGGATTAGAGCGAGAAGAGCGACCTATTGGTCGCTGATTAATTAATTCTACTTGACTAATAAGTGATAAATCACCAGCCAATTCATCAAACTCACCTAACTTTGTTTTGATAGGTTCGTTAAAATGTTTTTTGAGTGCGGGATGCAAAATTTGTTTGACTAAAGTGGTTTTTCCTGAACCTGAAACGCCTGTGACAACCGTCAAAGTATTTAAAGGAAAACGAGCGTTTATATCTTTCAAATTGTGTTGTCTTGCTCCTTTTACTATAATGAAATCCTTGGCTTTTCTACGGAATTTTGGCAATGGAATTTGCATTCGCCCGCTCATATATTTGGCGGTAAGGCTTTCGCTAGCCTCATCATGTATCAAATTATAATTGCCAGCAAAAACGACTTCTCCACCATGAATACCTGCTTCTGGACCCATATCTACTAGATAATCGGCATTTTTAATAATGTCTTCTTCATGTTCAACAACGACAACAGTATTACCCAAATCGCGCAAGTTTTTCAGAACATCAACCAAACGGCTGGTATCTCGCGGATGTAAACCAATACTAGGTTCATCCAAAATATATAATGAACTGGTTAGATTACTTCCGAGCGTTCGAGTTAAGTTGATACGTTGCGTTTCGCCTCCCGAAAGTGTTGCGGAAACTCGATTGAGTGTCAAATATCCCAATCCAACTTCATTCATAAAACCTAAGCGATTGGTTATTTCTAAGAATAATCGTTTCGCGATTTTTGCATCATTAGCTTCCAATTCTACATTTTCAAAAAAAGAAGATAAATGCTGAATAGGAATATCGACGAGCTGCATGACGTTTTTGTCACCAATTTTGACGTAAGTTGCCTCTTTTCTCAATCTGCCACCATTACAAGTATGACATTTGGTTTTTCCGCGATAGCGAGCGAGCATCACGCGGTTTTGTATTTTGTATAATTTTTCTTCTAATTCTTTAAAAAATGCACCAATACCTTCAAAATATTGGTTGCCTTCCCAAAGTAGATTTTTTTGAGCTTCGGTTAGTTGTTTGAAAGGTCGATGAATAGGAAAATCAAAATGATGCGAAACTTTCAGAAAGGCTTTGAGATATTGCCCGTATTTCTCACCTTTCCAACAGGCAATTGCGCCTTCATAAACCGACAAATTTTTATTTGGAGTGACCTTATCTTCATCTACACCCATGGTTTGACCAAAACCCTCGCAGGTCGGACAAGCACCATAAGGGTTATTATAATTAAATAAATGAGGTGTCGGTTCTTCAAAAGACATTCCGTCTAGTTCGAAGCGATTATTAAAAATTTCTTGTTCGTGACCAATTACATCTACAATACAATCTCCCAGACTTTCCATGAATGCTGTCTGAACGGAGTCCGCAATTCGATTGTAATTTTCTTCATTGTCATGTTTGACGGCAAATCGATCAATAACTATTTTGATAGCTTCTCGTTTCGGATATTCACCGCTATCGATGATTTCTTCGATACGTTGTAATGTGCCATAAATCGAAACACGGGTGTAACCTTTCTGCAAAACGAGGCTTAATTCTTCGGCGACCGTTCTATCGTATTTCTGTTTTAGTGGTATAAAAACCTGAACTTTTGTGCCTTCTTCAAAGCGGTGAATAAAGTCAACTACATCACTGACTTCATGCTTTTTGACAAGTTCTCCCGAGATTGGTGAAACAGTTTTGCCGATTCTTGCGTAAAGAATCCGCAAATAATCATATACTTCGGTTAAAGTACCGACAGTAGAACGGGCATTACTGGTGCTGACTTTTTGTTCGATGGCAATTGCTGGGCAAATTCCTTTGATATAATCTACCTCAGGTTTTTTCATGCGCATCAAAAATTGTCGAGCATAAGAAGAAAGGCTTTCGACATATCGACGTTGACCTTCTGCAAATAAAGTATCCATGGTTATGGAAGATTTTCCAGAACCAGAGACGCCAGTAACGACGACTAATTTATTTCGAGGAATGCTTAAATTGACATTTTTAAGGTTATTTCCTTTAGCACCTTTGATATAAATATCGTTATTTGTTTCATTTTTTGAAACATTATTTTGTTTAGTCCGTTTCTTCGTTGGCTGACTCATAAAAAAAGACGTTTTCGTTACCTTTATAAAACTTTGTTTTTTGAAAGTATTTGACGTTGGTATATAATTTGTTACTTTTGCTTTGTCACATAGTCATAATGCTAGACATATAGTAGTTAGACATTTAATTCAAAAGAATGTTGCAAAGCTATTAAGACATTTAAGAATTACTAATTTTTTTTCATCATTTTAAAAAATCAAATCTATCGCGGTTAAAATTTTACACTTGTATTGCTTTTTATAAAAATAAATATTGCTTTAAATTTTTTTGCTTCAATTTTTTTTTGCTTCAAATTTTATTAAGACAAATTAACCGTTATGCAACAACAAGTTAAATCGATGAACGACCGCGAACTAATATCATGTTACCTCCGAAAAGGAGAAGAACGTGCATTCGAAGAGCTGTTAAGTCGTCACAAGAACAAAATCTACACGTCTATTTACTTATTTGTAAAGGATCAAAGTCTTGCGGAAGATATTTTCCAAGATACTTTTATTAAAATCATTGATACTTTGCGTTTAGGCAAATATAATGAAGAAGGTAAGTTTTTACAATGGGCATTGCGTATTTCGTACAATATGTGTGTAGATCACTTTAGAAGGGTTAAAAGAAAACCTACTGTTTCTCCAACCGAAGAATTTGACATTTTTGATGTATTGAGTTCTTCTGAGATGAATGCAGAGTCTCGTATCATGAAAAGCCAGACACACCAAAAGGTTCGTCAATTGGTTGATATGTTACCAGCAGAACAACGCGAAGTTGTTATTTTGAGACATTACGCAGAGTTAAGTTTCAAAGAAATTGCAACTTTGACTAAAGTAAGCATTAATACTGCTTTGGGTCGTATGCGTTATGCGTTAATCAACATCCGCAAGATGGTCGAAGAAAAAGAGATTTCATTACAGTAATACTATTTACAGTATAAAATAAAATTAAAAAAGCTGATTACCATAAGTAATCAGCTTTTTTGATTCTGTTTAGACTTGAAAAAATCTTTTTTTAGTCTAAATTTCTGCTCATGTGTTTAAGAATCACTTACTCGATTTCCTGTATTGGTTTTTGTGTAAGGATAAAAAACAAATTCTGCACTTTCTTCTTCTAATACAAAAATACAAACGTATTCTTCATTAGATTTTGATTTATATAAGCTTCTAAAATTGTCTATTTTATCACCAGCAATAATATTTTTAGTTGCCAATTCTTCTAATGTAGTTGCATTAAAAGACCAATTACTGTGTGATTCTTCTTGTGATAAAAGAGGAATTCCGAGTGTTACGGTGTATTGATGCGCAACGAAAATTGGATAATTTGATACATTTTCATTGACAATTGTTGAAGCAGCTATTTTAAATTCGTCTCCAAAGTTTTTAATATCAGCTTCTAGCATTCTGAGTTTTACCTGCTTTTCTTTTTCCATTTTCATTCAAAGTTTCTAACAATTAGAAATTGCTTTTTTATAAAGGACTGCAAAGATAATAGAATTGTGAGAAAAGGTTGTTTTTTATAAAAAAATGTAAATTAGACTTCATTCTAAATAATTTCCATTCATTACAAAACCATTTCAGAATAAAGTCTATTGAATTATTAGTAAATAATATTAACATTTATGGTTCTTTATGGTTCTTTATGGTTCTTTATGGTTCTTTATGGTTTCTAGATTCTGGTTTCTGCTACCGCTATTTCGATTAACAGCGGTAGCAGAAACTAGAATCTAGAAACCAGAAACCATTTGAAAAAGCGAAATTTTAGATAAACCACATAAAATCATATAGAGCCATTTTTTTAAAAAAAAAGCTACTCTCTCTATTTTCTCTCTTATTGGTAAAGATGAATAGTTTTTGTTTTTTGGTGTGTGATATAAAAAAGATTGCTTCTTTAAAAATTATTGGGTGTATAATAAATTGTTGGAATAAGGTCGAAGAACATTTACGAAATCTTTAAAATTTCATAGCTTCTTTCACGAGGCTTGACGGAATAAACCTAATACGCGACAACTTATTATGCACCCAAATTATTCCTTAATCACTTTCTTAAAAGACTCTATTAATCTATCAAAATCGCTACGGTCATTATAAACATTTGGAGCAATTCGCATAGAGTTCCCTCTTATCGAAACTTTTATTCTATCTTTCTGTAGCTGGTCTTGTAATCGCTCCATTGAGATTCCCTTAGGCATTCGGACTCCAAGTAAATGAGGACTATAATAATCAGAATGTTCAAGGCTACAACCAAGATTTTTGAGTTGACGCAATGGTTTTTGTATCAATCTATGACAATAATCATTCACTTCTTCTACGCCCCATTCGTTGAGTTGACGAATAGAATCGGTGAGCATTGGTACATGAATGAAACTACTCAAACCACCCATGTTGTAACGTTGGGCTTCGGGGCGATAATTAGGTTGGTAATTAACAAGGTCTTGAAAAACGTGGCTATCTTTTCGATTCATCCAGTTTTCTTCTATTGGAGTTCCATTGTCAAAAGCAGAACCATAATAAGCAACACCCAGAGAATAAGGCCCAAGTAGCCATTTATAACCTGAACAAATTAAAGCGTCTGGCTCAATTTCTTGGACATCAAACGGCAATGCTCCTACTGATTGAGTACCATCTAAAATCAAATATGCACCAACTTCTCGTGTCCTTCTTCGAATAGCTTTGAGGTCAAAAAGTGTTCCATCAGCCCAATGAATTGTTCCTATTGCGACGACTTTTGTTTTATCATTAATGGCAGAAAGTAAGCGTTCGTTCCATATTTTACCTCGATTTTCGGAAGTGGTTGGAGGTGCAATAGAAATAAGATTTGCGTTTTTTTCGGCAGCTAATTTTTGCCAAACATAGACATGACTAGGAAATTGTTCGTCCATCACAATGATATTATCTTGTGCTTCTAACGGAATGTTATTCGCAGCATTTGCAATTCCATAAGATGCCGAAGAGACAATCGCGATTCTATCAGAAGAATTGGCATTAATAAGTTGTGCAAAAGCTTTTCGGAGTTGCTCAGGCGGCGTAAAGAAGTCGTCAATAGCGACTTCTTGAGGAAAAGATTGCTTAATGAGCATTTCCATACCAGCATCATGAGAAGATTTGAGTAATGGCGACATATAAGCGCAATTCAAATAAACATATTCTTTAGTTATACTAAAGAGGCTTCGTTGGCATTTAAGCATAATAGTTTTGTTGTAGTAGGAATAATTTAGTAAAAGGTAAAATGACAATTTTGGAACTAAGATTGGTTAAAGACAGAATCCTTAATCTTATCTTTAGAAGACTTTGTTTTTATCATAATATTTTGTATGATTTCAAATTACTTACTTAGTAAAGCAAGAAGCTTCTTTTTTAAAAATAAATAAAAAAACAGGTATTTCAATAAAAAATAACTACGGTTGTCTAAAATGATTTGAATACATTCGGTTACAATATTGTTACTTTAAGGTCGATTTTCGTCCTAAAAGGGAACATTAAGAGAAAACAAATATTTTAAAGTCAAATAAAATCAGTTATATTTTTGATAAAAAGATAAGTGAAGAAAAAGTAGAATAATGTTAGTTATTTATTTTTCTTCACTAAATATCTTTTATTTGTATAAATATGCAAATATAGATAGGTTATCTTTTAATATCAGCATGAAATAAATAATGATTTTTTTTAATATATTTGTATTAATAGAAATATATAATAGTAAAGCAGACTTTTAAAATAAACTATTTGCTATTTCAAACTAATCAAATTGAGTAATAGTAAACGAAAAAAACTATCAGACGAAGAGTTGATTGATAAGTACTTATCAACACAAAGCAGTGTGTACTTTGACCAGCTATATAGTCGCTATATCAATAAGGTGTATAGTAAATGTATTTCCTTACTGAAAGATGAAGGAAAGGCAGAGGACGCTACTCAAGAGATTTTTCTTAAAATATTTTTAAACCTAGCTAAGTTTAACCACAAATCTAAGTTTTCGACTTGGGTTTATTCCATTTCTTATAATTTTTGTATTGATTATATTCGCAAATCGAAGAAGTCCCGCAAGCTTTTTTCCTCAGAAGAAAACGAAGGAAAAGAGGTGATTGATGAAGTAGATGATAGTGCTTTGCTAGAAATGGAAGTTGGACGATTAAAAATAGTTTTAGAAGAGTTACCTGTCGATGATAAGGCCGTCTTAATGATGAAGTACCAAGAAGATTTATCTATTCGTGAAATTAGCCATATTATAAATAAGTCGGAAAGTGCTGTAAAAATGAAAATTAAACGTGCAAAACATAAATCTCAAAAGATTTATAAAGAGATTTATGCAAATGACCTTTAAAGCAAGTTAAATGGAAAATATTAACAACCTAAAGAAAGTGGAAATTCCTCGACAAGCTCCTGAGGCATTGCGTCGTAAAATACGCGGTCGAGTACAAACTAATCTAGGAATTGCTAAATTCATTGGGAATATAGTAGATTTGTATATTGGCAGCGCAGGACGTGTTGTCGCTGATATGATAGAAAGTTTTGAAGAAAAGGAGGAACCATGCGCAGTCAATGACGCAAGTCTTCCGCCTTCGAAGAAAATTTAGCAAGTTCACATTCTTTACC
>CAKZLT010000518.1 GCA_937127195.1 uncultured Saprospiraceae bacterium | reverse complement strand
TAAAATAAAAGCGCCTTTAGGTGCGTCACCAAGTATTTTTAATGAGATTAACTATCACTGCAATCTGTTACAATCAGAATAATTTCCTTTATAGTGTGTTAGCTGTCGGACGCTTCGGAAGCGTCCGACAGCTTGAAACGCCGATTATTCTCCTATTCTCTAATCCACTCATTTCCTCATTAATCAATGAATAAATTATACCTAAATAGAAAAGATAATCCGATAATTATTGAAAAAACAGCTTTTGCCAGCGGTGGCGAAGGGAATATTTTTCATGTAGTATCACCGTCAAAATATCGTGGGTATGTAGTTAAATTGTATCACCAAAACAAAAGAACACCCGAAAAAGAGTCCAAAGTTCGCTTTATTTTAAATAATCCACCTGAAATTATTAACGAAAATGGACATAGTTCTGTCGTTTGGATGGCGGGAATGATTTATGACAATAAAGGCTTTGCAGGTGTATTGATGCCTTTTGCAAAAGGGGATAAATTAGTTATTCTTTGTTCGAGTAAAATTCCTAGAAAATATCGAAATAGTTGGGCTAGATTTTCTTTTCAAAGTCGGTTATCCTTTGATTTACGTTTAAAAATTTGCTTCAATATTGCGGCAGCGGTATATCAAATTCATAAAACAAGACAATATGTTTTGGTGGATTTGAAGCCTGATAATATACTGATTCAGCCAAATGGTTTAATTTCTATTGTAGATATTGACTCAATGGAAATTCTTCAAGATGGAAAAGCTTTGTTTCCTGCGGCAGTAACAACACCAGAATACGCACCTCCAGAGTTTTATAAAAATGTTCAACCAGGGAAAGCTCCTATTTTTGAAACTTGGGATAGATATTCTATGGCGATTATCTTTTATAAGTTGTTGTTTGGGATTCATCCGTTTGCGGGAAGTGCGAAGCCGCCTTATGACAAATTGAACGGCTTAGATGAAAAAATAGAGCAAGGTTTATTTGTACATCATCCAGATAAAAGGCGTTTTTTTGAAGTGATTCCACCACCGCATAAGCGTTTTTTTGATGTAAAATATGATATTCAGAGTTTATTTGTACAATGTTTTTCTGATGGTCATCACGCACTTGAACGCCGCCCGACGGCTAATGATTGGTGTTCCGTGATTTCGGGTAAAAGCTTAGTGACCGTTAATAGGAAGTTGATTTCTAGAGCATTGCAGTTGGACAACATTAGCTATTCAGAACCGCAATTATTACCTATTCCTAGCGCTCAAATCTCTAAGAAAACACCAGTTTTTGTTCGTACAAAATCTACTTTGCCAGTCAAGTTTGAGGCGATTGGTATTATAGAGCGTATTTCGATTATTGGAATCGGTATTTTGTTTATGATGGCAACCAAATCGCCAATTATAGCGATTGTAGCTAGTTTTGTGATGTCAATGGTGGCTTACAACTTTAGGGCTGAGGCGCAAGATAAACGTCGCTTGAAAAAAGAAAGAAAGGCAATTAATTTTGATGTGTATTCGCAAGAAGCAGTAGTGGCTAGTTTAAAACGAGCAACGAATCAATACAATGCTTCTTTTAAAGGTGATATTGAGGCGTTTAATAAAAAACAAACCTTGTTACTGCAAGAAGAACATCAATCTATCAATGAATTGAAAAGCACTTATATGCAAATGCTTTCTGAAAAAGATAAGTTATTGATAGAATTAGAGGAACAAGAGAATGAGGAAATGGAAGCGTTAAAAGCGCGTTTTCCAGAAGTAGAAGCAGTAGAAGAAGTTGCTGATAGTGAAATGGTAGAGGAGTTCAAAAGCGATATTGCGCGATTGAATAAAGAGTTGAATGACGTAGAGGATTTATTAAAAATAGATAAGGTCAATGCTTTATTAATAGCGGAAAAAAAATTAGAGCAAAAGCGTTACTTATTGCCTTTGATTCATGATATTGAAAAAATTAAAAAAAAGGAAAAAGAGGATTTAAAACGTAATGAATTGACTTTTGACATTAAAATATCAAGGGCTCAACGTAAACTAACTGCTCAAATTTTCAAGAGTGAATTGAAGCGAATTGAAGCTTTGGTTAACGAATTACACCGTCAGAAAGAAGGAGAAGCAAAGGTGATTGCAATGGATTTCAGGCTTGAAAAGGAAGGTGTTTTGGCGAATCTTCAAAGCATTTTAAATAAAAAACAACAAGTACTAAAGGAGCAAATCAGGGCTTTAAGAACCGAACTTAACCGCGAAAAACATCCTAATCATTCGGATGAAGTCGTGTTAGCTTATGAAGGAGAAAGACAACGAATCGCAGAACGATATGATCAAGAATACGAAACCTTATTGGAAGAAGGCGCGAAGCAAAAAGCTAAAATTGAGGTGTTAATTGCAAAGCAAAATGAAGAAACAGAACATAAAACATTGGTGTTAGTCTCTAATAGTGTGGTTCCATTCAAAGCAGGAACGCAGCTTCAAAATTATGAGCAGCAATCGAATCAATTGGTGGATTTGAAGAATGAATCGGCGAAGTTGGATAGTGAAATTATGAGTTATGAGTCGATTAATTTTGGGGCTTATTTGGAGCGTTTTTTTGGTAGAAAGAAGTAGTTAATTGACAATGGAAAATTGAGAATGCTTTTTTTTATAGTCAATAAAAGTTTTTTCAAGTCTAATTTCATGTATGCGTGAGCAGGGGTATCGATTTTTTTTTTGACTACAAACCAATATTTTGGTAAACATCTTAATCATTCAGAATGAAACGTTTATTTTTCTTTTTGGCACTTTTTATCGTTTTAATGACATACTGGAATTGTAGAACTACATTAGCTCCTCCGTTGAGGTCGGGACCAATGATTTCACAACCTACAATTGGAATTAATTTCTTTGGGAATTCGCCAAAATATATATACAAAAATGATACGATTAAATACTCCGTAATCAATCAATTAGGAGAAGAAGAACATATTGATTTCAAAACGCTAAATGATACGATTAAAAAATATGAACAACTGAAAATGGGCCCAAATAAATATTACGATTTAGATTCATCTTATTGCGGAGACATTCTAGTTTTGAGGTGGCAATGGAAAAAAGAATGGAAAAAATATGATATATATGAGCGTATTACTAAGCAACATTCAAAATACCCGTATTTATACACGACTACATGGAAAACTTGGAAAAAAGACGTTATTACATTAAGGTATTATACAAACCGTGCTTCTTTTGATATTAATGGGAAGCAATATCAAAGAAATATAGATAAATCTAAAGAACCCTTATATATGCCGCCAAAATCCAAAAAAATACGAAAAGAATATGATGAATGGTTCAAGGAATATCAAATATATTATTGGAGTTTTGATAAAAATGTTGATGATTGTAAATAGTACTTGACACAGTTATTTGAAGTATCTAGTAATCTGGCATAGGTATCGGTTTTAACCGATATAAGTTTTGTTTATCGGCTAGAAGTCGAGACCAATATTAGCGTGCGACCACAGGTCGCAGCTAGCAAATTGTGCGGAGTTGAGAATAGAGGATGTAGGCGCGAGCAGGGGTAAATTTACTTTTTTAGATTAAAAAAATTAACAGAAATATATTAAAATGAAATTATTACATTTTGCTCTTATAATCATTTTAGGGGGAATGTTATCATCCTCATCTTGCCTGCAAAAAAAAATACAATTTACAAATAGACCTTTAAGCTCTATGTTAGATTCTAATAGAAATTGGAACGTTCAGAATGTGCTTTATTTATCTAGTTTATCTAAAGAATTAAATGATTCGACTCTGATCAAAAAGCAATACATTGGACTTATTCCAAATAAATTAGAACTTTTTTATGCTTCAAGAAGACCGACTTTAAGTTTTTCTGGTAATTTATGCGATAACTACGACAATTGGATAAAAAAAGACGATATCCAGTATCTTATGAACTATATTGATTCAAAAGAGAAAGCCATCCCTTGCCATTGCACTCGTGCAGCTTACTTTTCAGCAGACTCTGTTACCATTGGAGCTAATGCCTTATTTTTAATTAACTTATATAAGAAAGATGGTTTTCTTTCTAGTAACAAATTTTCACCTTATCAAGCTAGAGCAGCCCAACACTATCGTTCTTGGAGGAAAGAGATTAATTAAGAATTAATTGCTCTTGCTCGTGCCTGCTAACGCCCACATCCTGATTAAGCATGAATTTAATTAAAAACTATTCACATCAATTTAATCAAATTTGTTAAAAAACAAACAAAACCCTGCTCGTGCCTACATGCACGATTATGATTGAAACAACAAGCTCTCAGCGAGCAAAATGTGCGTATGCTAGAATTGTGAATGTAGGCGCGAGCAGAGCAAGGGGATGATGATAAACAATAAAAAGAAAAATATATGATAAATAGCAAGAGATTATATAAGAGTCATTTTTTTGAGCGTAATTCTATGTTCTATATAATTGGTAGTATCGCTTTTATATCCATAATACTTATTTTTATTCAAATAAGGGATAAGGGAGATGAATTTCAATTTTCTATTAATGGATGGAAAGAGTTTTCATATAAAATAGAGATGATAATATATTTATATATAGGAATTTTCTTTGTGTCAATGTTTTTTTTTTATTCGTATACTATTACATATAGTTATATAGAAAAGGAGTATCTCATTCCTATTTGGAGGAATAAAAAAATTGATATTCATGATATAATCTTCATAGAGTTTGAGGTAGTTAATGGTCACGGTGGAGATTTGACACATTTTTTTATTCATACTGAAAAAAATATTATAAAACTTGAATGTGAATTTTTTTATAAAAAATTATATGATGCCTTAAAAGAATTGGGCATAGAAATAAACGTTAGACAAGAAATAGTTAACAGATATCCTTATTATGTTAATAGAGCTATTTCAAAAGGTATGGATATTAAAGTTAATCCTCTATTGGAGAAAAAATACTTCAAAATGAAGAAATGATTTTTATATCCCCTGCTCGCACCTACATGCACGATTATGATTGAAATAACAAGCTGTCAGCGAGTAAACTGTGTGTACGTTAGAATTGTGAATGTAGGCGCAAGCAGGGGGGAAAAACTAAAAAAATAATTGATGAGAAAAAAACATTGGTTTTATTTAGCATTCTTAATTATTGGATTGACGATGTCATTCGGAGGTACATATTTAGAAAAAAAGGCTATTACAAAATGTTCAAAGTCACTTAATGCTGTTATAATTGATAAATATAGAATTAGCAAGCGTGGATATTTCTTGAAATACAAGTACTTTTTTAAAGAAAAGTATTATTACGCAACCGATCCATTTCCAATTGGAATTGAATTAAATAGAATTAATTTAGGGAGTAGGAAATAAATAAGCTACCCGATATTGTAACGTTATTTTTCTTTTTAAAAAATTTAAAAAATCGTTGCATAGCATCGCTACGGAACTATTTTTTAAATTTTTTAAAATGGAAAATAACAAGCTAGATTGGGTAGGTTATTTTTTTCCTACTCCCTTAAAAGATACTATTAATATATTAGTTGCTTGCGATAATATCAAACATAGTAGAATAATAACTGATTATAACGTTTTGCAGTGATAATGAAAAAGGATTTAATTCTGCCCTCCTTTTCGCGCCTACATCCTGATGAAGCATGAAAAACCAAAAAACTATTCACATCAACCTAATCAAATTTGCTAAAAAACAAACAAAAGCAATTCTCAATTAATAAGGGTCAACATCAATATTCACACGCACGCCAGAAAGCCCTTTCTCTTTATGTAAAAGCTGAACTGTTTCTAATAAAAGCGCCTTTGTTTTTCTTAAAATATCCGCGTTACGTTCCAGTTTAATCATAATATCCAATAGGTAATATGTCCGAACGCGCGGAATACCAGGTTCGGCAGGTCCGACGACTCGGCTACCTAATTTGGCTTTAATGATTTGACTAAAAAAGAGTCCGCCTTTATCCAAGCTATCTTTTCTTTTGTGTTTCAAAGTTACTTTAATCAATCTATAAAAAGGTGGATAAAAGAACTCTCGACGCTCTTTTATTTCACGTTCATAGCATTTTTTATAATCATTGTCAATCACTTCAGCCAATACAGGATGAGCGATATTGAACGCTTGAATAACGACTTTACCTTGTTTTTTCTTACGTCCTGCGCGTCCTGCGACTTGTGTCATCAAGTGAAAAGCGCGTTCCGTTGCCCTAAAGTCTGGAAAAAATAATAAATGGTCAGCACTCAAAACGCCAACAATTCCCACATTATCAAAATCCAAACCTTTGGTAACCATCTGAGTACCAACTAAAATGTCAATTTTTTTATCTTCAAACTTTTGAATAATCGTAGCGTGTGCATTTTTAGTTCGAACGGTGTCCCAATCCATTCTTGCGATTTTGGCTTTGGGCAAATAGATTTTGAGTTCGTCCTCAATGCGTTCCGTTCCGAAGCCCCGAATGTGCAATTTGGAGTCGCCACAAGCTGGACAAGTCGTCGGTTGCTTCGTGTGATAACCGCAAAGATGACAATTTAACTCATCTCTGAATTTGTGATACGTCAAACTCACATCACAATTATTACATTGCGCATTCCAACCACAAGTATTACAAACCAACCGTGGCGCGTAACCTCTTCGATTCTGAAAAAGAATGGCTTGCTCGCCTTTTTCTAAGGCTATTTCTAGTTCGTCGATAAGTTTACTGGTAAAATGCGATTGCATTTTGCGCTGTTTGGTTTCTGTTTTGGCATCGGCAATAATGACTTTTGGAAGTTTAATTCCACCAAAACGTTCCATCATTTCGACCAAACCATATTTGCCGTTTGTGGCATTGTGATAAGTTTCTATACTTGGCGTTGCCGTTCCGAGAATGACTTTTGCTTGATGCAAATGACTCAAAAAAATCGCCGTATCTCGTGCATTATAGCGCGGATTAGGTTCATTTTGTTTGAATGACGGGTCATGTTCTTCGTCAACAATGATGAGTTTTAGATTTTTGAAAGGTAGAAACATACTACTTCGCGCACCCAATACGATTGGTTTTCCTCGAAGTGCTTCTTGCCACATTTCGACGCGTTCGGCATCACTGAGTTTGGAATGATAAACCGAAATTTCATTTCCAAAAATACGCTGCAAACGATTGGTCAATTGCGCCGTCAAAGAAATTTCGGGCAACAAATACAAGACTTGTTCTTTGCGTTTCAGGGCTTCTTGTATCAATTCGATATAAACGCGCGTCTTTCCAGAACCCGTTACACCGTGTAATAAAACGGTGTTTTTTTCTTTAAAAATGCTTTTAACTTCCGCGATGGCACGCTTTTGTTGGTCAGCTAACGGAAATGATGTAATCAATTCTTCGTCATACATTCCGAGGCGACTGATTTCTCTTTCGTATAATTCAAAGATTTTTTTCTCTTCTAATTTCTTGACTAAACTCGTACTGACATTCGCCAATGTGCAAATTTCTTTGCGTGTAATATCACTTTTGCTTTGGTTCAATTGCAAAAAAGCAATCAAAGTTTCCATTTGTCGGTTGGCTTTTCCAATTTTGTCGAAAGCCTCTTTGAGTCGTTCTTGATTGGATAAATAAGGTTCTGCCAATCGCACACAGATGACTTTTTTGACCTTATATTTTTCTAATAAAGCCTCTTTCAAATAAATCACTCGCTTTTCCAAAAGCGAATTTATAATACCATGAACGGATTTTTGATTGAGTAATTTTCTGATTTCATCAATACTCAATTCGGTCTGAATGGTCAACGCTTCGGCGACCAAATACTCTTTGTCATTCAATTCGGTGAAGTCATCATCGAAATTTGGACTAATGACAACTCTGGTTTCGCTGGCAAGCTTGAGTCCGCTCGGCAATGCGGCATTTAGGATTTCGCCTTCGGTGCAGCAGTAATAACTAGCCATCCATTCCCAAAGTTTGAATTGCGTATCGGTGACAATTGGAAATTCATCCAAAACAGATACAAGTGGTTTTGGTGTGTAGCCTTTGGGCGCGAGATCACTGATTGATTTGACAATTGCAGAATATCGTTTGTTTTTACCAAACTGTACCTCAACTCGAATACCGCGCTTGACCAAATGTATCATGTCGGCAGAAATGCTATAAGTATATAACTTCGGCAGTGCTAACGGCAAAATGACTGTTGCATAACTGAAAGGCTGAGTGGAACTATTGGCAAATAAATCGTCGAGCATGGAATATTTTGAAAGTGAATTGCAAATTTAAAAATAATAAGTTGATAAAATGTGTTGGTGTAAATGTTTTGAGTATTGTTTTTTGAATTATTTTTTTCTATTTCTAAAGTAACAGATTTATTTCCAAATAGATTTAAAGTAAAAAAACATCCAACTAATATTAAGCGTTGCATTATTGATAAAACTTATTTATTTTTATAAAAAAAGAACTATGGGAATTCAAAATATAAAAATTGAAGTGAGTCAGCTTCCTCGAAATGAGCAGGCAGAATTAATGCACTTTTTAATTGATTTAATGAGTAATGATGCTTTCTTAATATCAGAAGGATGGGAAAAAGAATTGAACAACAGAGAAGAATCTTTAGAGAATGGTACTTCTGTTGGTCAACCTGCTCGTGAAGTATTAGCTAAATATTACAAAAAATGAGCTATTTGACTATCATTCAACCAGAAGCCGAACTAGATTTAGATGAAGCATTTGAATATTTTAGAACCCAAAATTCTGAATTAGCATTTGATTTTCTTGAAGCAATTACGAAAGTATTAGAGTTACTAGAAAGTAACCCATTTCTATTTCAAAAAGCTAAAGGAGAGAAAAGAAAAGTGAATATTAAACGTTTCAATTATAGTTTGATTTATAAAATCAAAGATAAAAAAGTATTTATTCTTGCTATTATTCATGGAAAATCAAATCCTAGAACTTGGGAAAGCCGAAAGTAAAAACTTTTTCTACATTTTTTTGAAATGCTCTTTCATCAAAAAACAAAACTAAATCCATTAGATAAGTTAAACCGAGTCGTTGGCACAGTCTCTGGCGGTTCGCTATCAAAAATCAAATTAAAAGAAGTATTTAAGGATAATTTTTTAGTCAAACGCACTGAAATTCTAGTTTCTAAAAGCACTCTAAAATCGTCAAAAGCCAATAGATTAGGTTGATAATAAAGAATATTATTGATAGTTAAATAGTGTTTTACCCTAAAACCAGCCGAAATATAAGTACTCATTCGATGGTCTTGATGATAGACGGTGCTATCCAAAGGACTATTTTTTTCATATTCATACATATATAATGCGCCCAAATAAACACTAGCAGAGTCGGTGTTCAATAATTCGAAGCGAAGCCCCGCGCCACCCAAACCACGAATGTCTATTTCGTGAACTTGGTCAAATTGTTCTTGTAGAAAAGCTTCGATTGTCCAGCGTTTTTTCCAGTTGTAATTGTATCGAAGATGGGCATATTGAAAATGATTGAACACAGAAAAATCATTACCCAGCACGTTAGTTTTTGAAAAGGTTCTTCGGTTATATCCTGTCGAAAACATCCATTTTGAACGTTGGCGACTATAACTCAACTGACCATCCAAACTTAATGACAACGATTGCCCCGTTTTGGATTGTGATAAGTTAAAGGAAGCATCCAAATTGCCTTGCCAAGTATTTTCTTTGGCTTCAATGCGTAGCCTTTCGGTGTTAATGACTTGAGCATTTGAGGTGAAATATATCAAACTTGTAATGACTAATAGTAACAGTTTTTTCATGTCGCAAAGATATTACTCTATTTCTATTTGAAAAGTGATTTTTATCACAAAAATAGGCTAATAGGTGCTTTTTGATACGTTTATACTTTTTTTACTACAAATCCTAAACACTTCCAATGAACCATGTTTTTATGAAAATCAAGAGGCTCATTCACGATTATATCATCTTTCCAATCTAGTATTTCAAAACCAATTCCTTTAAGAATGTTCGATAATTGAATCGGCGGATAATAGATTTTCCAATGCGCTGCGTTATTAAAATTGAGTGGCGTGATGACGATGAGTTTGCCATTGGGTTTCAGAATGCGATACATTTCTTGTAAGCCTTGCATTGGATTTTCTAGTCGGTCAATTAAGAAACTATTTAATATCAAGTCTTGACTATTATCATCAAAAGGTAGGTTTTCTGCTTTGGCTAAACCGAATTTTAGATTGTTGAGTGTTTCGCCTTTTATGGTTTGTTTGGGTAAACCTTTATTGGTTAGGTCAATTGAGATTTCTTTGCCTTCTATCCAATATTCATTGGCGCGTTTGAGCATTTGGTAGCTGTAATCAATTCCCCAACAGGTCGATGTTGGATAACGTTTGGCTAAGGTGGCAATCCATCTTCCGATGCTGCAACCGATTTCTAAAATGTTAATTTCGGTTTTCGAAGAGACGCTGCACTGCAACGTCTCTACCTGTTGCAACGTCTCTACGGGGTAATATTTTTCAGCAAAATCAAAAATGGGTTGAAATGGATAGCTAGCCCATAGTTCATCTGCCAAATGCAAGGCAGATTGCCGAACTACCATTTCATCGTAACGTTCATAAACGTCCTGTTGAAATTCTAGTGCTGTTTTTTTATAAAAAAAAGGAATGCCTCTGCGGTGTGTAATAGCTGATTTCATGGTTGTTTTGTGTCCTATAAGAAAGGAGGTAGGCAAAAAATGACTTTTTATTTTCGCAAAATTTCGAGTATTTCGCGGAATTTAAGCGTTTTAAGCGTTTTAAGCGTCGGACGCCTTCAAGGCGTCCGACGCTTTATAAACCCACGTTTTTATTATTTTAAAATAATAAAGGTTTAAAACCTAGATACAATTGCCAAAATAAGGTAAAAGCAATCAATATCGGATAGAGAGGACGGCGGACAAAAATAAATAATCGTTTTTGATTTTTTTCGCTTAAATGAATACCAACAAATTCAAATAAAAAGGTGTAGAATGTATAATAGTTATTGTCATCTAAATCATGTAAGTCGTTGACTAAGCATTTTTTAAAAACCAAAAATTGAAGAAAAATCAAAGTGTAGCCAGCTACCATCAAATACCAAGAAAACAAAAAAGGCCCGAGCCATC
>CAKZLT010000517.1 GCA_937127195.1 uncultured Saprospiraceae bacterium | reverse complement strand
GACACTATTAACTTGACTGACTACTTAGTTTTTATAAAAAAAGAAAGCGTTTCTGGTTCTGATGAACTGGAAACGCTTTCTTTTTTTGATTCAAAACCAGACAAATTCGCTATAAATGCTTCAATCAAAAGTTGATTTTTTTAGCTTTTATACTCCTGTAACATTGTAAAAAATATTATATATTTTTTCAAAAAGAAAAAAAAACATAGTATCAAAGCCTTTTTAATTGCCTTACAGTATTTTATAAATAACTATCATTTTTGATATGATTTTTTCTGTTCTTAAAGAAAAAAAACATTTTTGATAATTTTCTTTTTTTCTTTTATTTCGTTATAACTTATAATGCCAATTATTATTCTTTATAATTAAAATTATATGAATAATATATTGCTAAAGCCCTTTTTGGCATTCTAACGATTAGATTTATTACGCTTACAATTACAACTATAATGAAGAAAAATGTACCTGTCATTTTTCTCACTTTTGCCAATGACAAAATAGACGATGCGCTCTACCTTCGTAATTTGCCTAAAGAATTGCATGGTATTCGTACTGCATTGGACAAAGCTGTGAAAGAAGGACTATGTGAAGTTGTGGAACGAACTGCGGCTTCAGTCGATGATATTTTCAATACCTTTCAAGATCCACAGTATCAAGATAGAATAGCCGTATTTCATTATGGCGGTCATGCTAGCGGTTCGCAATTGATGCTCGAAACGCTTGATGGTGGTCATGGTTATTCTTACAGTGATGGCTTAGTTCCTTTCTTAGCCAAACAAAAAGGCTTAAAATTAGCATTCTTTAATGGTTGCTCCTCGCAAGAGCAAGCGATGGACTTGAGCGAAGCAGGTATTCCTGCTGTGATCGGAACAGCTACTGCCATCAAAGACGAAATTGCAACAGAACTTTCTGGTCGTTTCTACAATGGATTAGCCTCAGGTATGTCTATCAATGAAGCATGGTTAGAGTCGCTTGATATTGTAAAAACTAAGAATAGCACTAAAAAGCAAAAAGGGCTTAAACTCAGAAGAGACAAAGGCAATGATTTTCCTTGGAGAATATTATATCGCGACGGCTCAGAGATTGTCAAAGATTGGAACTTACCTAGTGCTACTAATAATCCGTTATTTGGCTTGCCGAAGTTGCCTTTTATGGATTTGCCAGAAGAACCCTTTCTGTTTTTAAGAAGATATGAACCCAAGCACGCAGCTATTTTCTTTGGTCGAGGTCGATATATTAGACAACTTTACGATAGAATTACTTCTGCTAAAGCGGCTCCTGTTATTTTGTTTTATGGTCAGTCGGGTGCTGGAAAATCTTCGGCATTGGCTTCTGGATTATTACCTAGATTGGAGCAAGAAGCAGATGTTAAATATTTGCGTCGTGATCCAAGTATTGGTCTTTTGGGAACTTTAGATAGCGTTTTGGGTGGTGGTTTTGAAGAGGCTTTGGTCAAAAAGCAAGAGCGAACTTCTATTTTTATTGATGAATTAAAGAGTAGAATCGAAGAATTAATCACTTTTTCTACAACAGTAAAAGACACAGAAAAACGAGGTGAAGTTGATTTGACTGTTCGTGTTTTACAAAAACAATTATCCATAACAGAATCTCCGCTTGACTTTCAGTCGGCGAATAATAGACTAGAACGTTGGTTATCAATCGAAGCAAAAACGGGCAGGCCATTCCATATTCTACTGGATCAGGTAGAGGAAACTTACACTCGATTCAATCCAGATTTGGAGAATGAGTTAGAGAACTTACTACAAGAAATCAAGAAGATTTTTGCGGCAGCTACTCATCGACCTAAAGGAAAAATTATACTTTCTTATCGAAAAGAATACAATCCTGAGATAGAAGACTTATGTAAAAAACTAGAAATTCCGCGTGAAAAGATATTCTTAAAAAAACTAGAACGTGATGATATTATAGAAGTCGTTAAGGGCATTGCAAGTACGACTAGGCTTTTTGAAAAGTATAAAACTTCCATTGATGATAATTTGCCTGCCGTTATTGCGGATAATCTTTTAGAAGATAAAGACTCTCCTATTGCGCCTGTTCTTTCTATTTTGCTAACCAAACTTTGGCAACTTTCTCAAAAGGAAGATTATGGTGAATTTACTGTTATGCAATATCAAGATTTACGAAAAGAAGGAATTTTGATGGAAGACTTTTTTCATCAGCAGATGGAAAAAATCAGAGCTTGGCGACCAAAATACGAAGAATCTGGATTGGCACTTGATGTTTTGAATGTTCATACAACAGCTTTAGGAACTGCTGATAGTCGAGCTTGAGTGAATTACGAAACCGATATGAACATAAAGAAGAAGCAATTAATGAACTATTAGGGCAATTCAAAGACCTTTATTTATTGTCTGATGCTGGAAAAGAACAAACGGGATTGGCGCACGATACGCTTGCTCCTATTGTCATTCGAGAAGCCAGAGAGTCTGACAAATCGGGGCAACGAGCGTTAAGAATTTTGAATGGAAAGGTCAACGATTTTGCAAAAGACAAGACACTTCTCCTCGATGAAGCTGATTTGGAATTCGTTGAAACAGGAAAGGAAGGTATGCGACTTTGGACAGAAATGGAGCAAGAGTTGGTCAGTTTGAGTGATGAACGAAGAAGCAAAAATCGACGACAGCGAAAGGTAAGAAGAATATTAGGAACTACTGCGGTGGCTTTTATTTTGATACTTGGAGTTGTTTCTGTCTTTAGTTTGATTAAGCAAGAGATGGCACAATCAGAAAAAGGATTAACTGATTTAATTGCTCTAGAGCATCGCGTTGAAGATATTCAATCTATTGAAGGTTGTCCTGATGAGGTGTTAGCAGAGATGAAAACTATTATAGACCGATTTACTTCTGGAAATATCATTAGTAGTTTCTTTATTGATAATTCTCAGTTTGTAATATTTCGTAAAAAGCATTCTTTATTAGGAGAAGATGAAAGAAATAATTGTCCAAAATAAAAACAGTAGTACAATATGAAAAATCAATTAATAATATTGCTGTTATTCTTGAGTCATTCTATAATTGCTCAACAAGACAGTTCCATAGTTAAAAATGTAAAACCTTCGCAAGAAGATACAATAGTAGTCCCTTCTAAAAAAAGGACGAATCAATATAAAGTTACTAAAAATAGTGACGAAGCTATCAAGGCAGGAAAAGCCGCAGCGGCTGTTAAGCGTTTTGGTGATGCCATTAGTTATTATTTTGGTGCGGAAGCTTACGACCCGACTCGTAGAAATGAGATTAAAGGCTTGGTCAATAAGGCATTTAGTGATATTACTAAGTTGAAAAATGAAGCAGAAATCTCTGAGCGCAAAGCTAAAACAGCTCTGATAGAAGCAGATATTCAACGAAAGAAAGCGATGGCAGAAGAAGAAAAAGCTAAAGCTGCTCTAGCTGATGCTGAGATACAACGAGCCAAAGCTATCGAAGAAGGAGAAAAGGCAAAAATAGCAGAGAAAAAGGCGAAAGCAGAAGAGGAAAAAGCTAAGAAGGCTCTAGCTGATGCTGAAATTCAACGAAAAATAGCAATTGATGAAGGCGAAAAAGCCAAAATAGCAGAAGCAAAAGCGATAAAAGAAGAACAAGTAGCAAAAGAAGAAAAGGCGCGAGCCGAACGATTAAGAATCGAAGCACTTTCTACAGCAATTGCTATTAAGTCTTCTGATATGAAATATAAAGTCCAAGATACCATCAAAACGCTTTTGTCTTTGAGGGCTTATGATATGCAAATGACTGTTAGAAAAGATACTTCCTCTCAACAAAAAGGAGTTGGTATTCCTGATATTTATACTAGTTTACATAGTAGTTTATCAGCTATTAATGGTTCAAGTTATGACGAGATAAGGGGGATAACAACACCTCAAAATGGAATAGAAACCTTAGTTCATAATGGAATGATAAGGTATATTAATCATTCAAATTATAATACTATTTACACTTCTGGTAGTGATGGAAAAATAATCAAATGGAAAGTAGCCGAATGGAAAAACAATGGACTACCAGTATTTGAATCTATAACTATAATACAAGAAAAAGAGAATTTAGATTTAGTAGCAGCCATTACTAAGACAAAAGTAGGTGAAGATATAATTGCCTTAGGAGGATGGTATTCTAATCTAGAATTAATAACACCTCAAGAAGTTAAGCCCATTAAAAACAAAAAGCGTTATGAACGAAAGAAAAGAAGGGCGAAAAAAAGGAAAGAAAAAAAAGAACGAAAAGAAAAAATTAGTAAAAAAGATGTATCAGAAACTTATAAAGTTCAAAAAATTGCTAAATCTCAAATAGGATATGTTAAAGATTTAGCATTTCATAACGATACTACACTTTGTCTTTTGGGAGATAATAATACATTAGAAATATTAAATATTAAGACCAATAAAATAATTGCTTCTAAGAATTTGAAAGAAGAAGTACCTCTTTCTAAAAAAGAAAGAAGAAGAGAAAGGAAGAAGGAGAAGAAAAGAGAAAAAGAACTTAAAAAATCTTTTGAATTTGTTCAAGAGGATGCTAATACTAAGGCTCAAAATATTCTTATTCATCCTAACGGGAAATTAATATTAGTTACATATAATATGGGTACAGTTGAGTTCTATAGTATCAATGACTTGGATTCTAGTTTATATACACTAAATCTAGGGAATGATAGAATTAGAGGAAAAATATCAACTGTTGTTTTTGATGAAACTACAAATACCCTTGCGATTGGAACAACCAAAGGAGATGTCGCTTTAATACCAGAAAAAGAAGGTAAATATCATATTGATAACCTTATCATTAGAGAAGTTAATCTACAAAAAATATCAAGTATAGATTTCAAAACCTATAAATCAAACAATCAAAAACCTTATACATTAATGGCAGTAGGCTGTTATAATGGAACGGTATCTATTTGGGATATTGAACGCTTAACAGATAACTTCTTTTCTCCTATAGTTTTGGATAATAATCAAAAATGGGTTACTGCGCTAGAGTTTGTTAATGAAACGATGGATAGTCAATACTATCAATTAATGGTTGGTTATTCTGATGGTACATTCAAATTTTGGAATTTGGATATGCAATCATTAGCTAATGAACTCAAATGCAATGCAAATGAAACATTTGAACGAAAAGAATTCAAAAAAGAGGAAATAGAAAAGTATCGTCTTGATACAGGAGAAATCAAAATTAAGGCTTACGCTAAATGCAATGAATAATCATATTAAACTTATTATATCATGAAATTATCATATATTTTCAATATTGTACTTATTATCATTTTTCTTGCTAATACAAGTTGTTCTATTCGAGAGAAGATGGCGATAAGAAAAGAAAGAAAAACGGCTTGTGTCGTTTTGGAAGAAAAAATAAAAAAAGCAGAACAATATTATCAAAATGGAGAGCTTGAAATGGCACTACAAGCAATGGATAATATTAATGAAAAAGTTTCGGGTAAATGTAATGATACTTATGAAACTGCTTTAATATTACTATCTAAAATTCAACTTATTTTAGAAGATAAAAATGCAGAATACACTTATAAAGAACTACTAAGACTAGACCCTTATTTTTCCCCAAATCCTAAAATCGAGCCTATAGAGTTTCAACATTTCTCTAAGCAATTTGAGCCTCTCAAAAAAGTGTCTTTTACTACGGAAATTAATTATGGTACTTTAGTTTTTATTGAATCTTCTGATAAAGACCCATCGTATTGGCTTACTGATGATGGAAAAATAGATACAATAGGTTTCGGTTTTAGTACTACAGCTTACGACACAAGAGTCTCTAGGGTTATAAGAATAGGAGAAAATATTAGCTTTTATCCTATTCGATCAAATAATCGTTGGGAATTAACAACTGGACTTTATTATAGTCAAATTACCTTTCAGAAGTTAAAGTATATTTTTGGAATCCCTAAGTATTCTCATACCACTGAAACTAACGAATCTTTTATAGAAGCTCGTGAGATACAATCATGGATAGATGTACCTTTTATTATAGGTTATAGATTACTCGATAAAAAAAGATTATCTATGAGCATTTCTTTAGGAGTTGAAGCAAATTTTTTATATAGTGCGGACTTACCTACAGCTCTGGAAGCTGATGGTGGTTATGCTGGTCATCAAGATGGGGACGGAAACCCGCTTCTTGTTGACGGTTTTTCACCTTTTTCTCAGATATCATCAGGAGAAATTACATTTAGTGAAAAAGAACTCGATCCTGTTAAGGAAGGCTTAAGAAGAATAGCTAACTATAGTATTCTTGGTAAAATGACCTTTCAATATAGACCTTATAAAAAGTCGAAAAATCACATTAGTCTGGGAATTACATTTAATCGTTTAATGACATCTCCAATTCCTGAAGTTGGAGAAGAATACTTAGAACGCTCTGATATTGAACCTGGTACATTTGGTAATTGGGCAAATCCTAATTATATAGAAGATCCTATTCATTTTCATAAAGTTACTTTTGATATAGGATATTCTATTAATTTGTATCGAGCTAGAAAAAAGAAAATATACAGGAATGAATAATGCTTTTAACAAGCTAATTTTTTAAGAAAGACAAGGCGACTAATCAACAGTCCCCTTGTCTTTTTTATAAAAAATAGAACTTAATCTCTACCTCATCACCTTCTTACAAATCTTCACATTCTCACCAACCATACTCAAAACATAAACGCCTTTCGGCAAATCTTGAATAATCGGTAAAGTCAAGCTATTTGCACCATTTTGGATAGTCTGAATTCCTAAATCAGCGACAACGCGACCTGTAACATCCATCAAATTAATCGTGACATTCTCTTTTGCATTAGGATTTTCAAACTGAATATTCAACTCCTTTTTGAATGGAGAAGGAAAAACATTCACAGCATCCGCATTCGTTATTTCTTTTGTATTTACTGCAAATAATCGAAAAATATACAAACCAGTTTGCATATCAGAAACTAAGATATTTCCTGATGGTAAGAACGGATAAACGCCCCATGCGCCTTCATAACTACTTTTTTCTTGTCCAGCATAAGTATCATAATAGGACATTTTCACAGGATTCGCAGGATCTGTTGCGTCAAAAACCTGTAATCCATCATAATAATAAGAAGTGAAAATTTTATCCTCATGGAAAATAACATTATGCGGAATAGAATAATTATGCGTCGCGCCAGCATCGAAGGACTGAGTCACTTCTAAATCTGTCAAATCATCAGTACTAACCGTTTTGATAGGCTTATCATGGTTTTCGTCTGCCATATAATAATAATCGCCCGTAGGATTCAACCAACCAGAATGATTGTAACCTTGCCCTGGATAGGTTGTCATAATCCCCAAAGATGTAGGATTCGCCATATCAGCAAAGTCAACTACATGAAATCCGTCATAACCACAATTCAAATAAGCGGTATCATTTCGAACAAAAGCATCATGGACATGACCGAAAGAACTTCCTCCAAAACTCGAATAGCTATTCATAAAAGTTGGATTTGTTGGATTCGTCAAATCATATACGCTCATCGCATAAAAACTTGTTGGTGCAGTATTAGCCAAAGAATATAGCTTATGCTTTGCCGTATCTATAAAAATATTGTGAGAACGACGAATCAAAGCGTCTGAATCATAAACCACATTCACGGTATTTGGCAAATCTGAATAATCAATGATTTGCAAAGAACTCGCGCCTTCATCAGCAACCGCATACAAATAACCTTTATAATCATGAAAATCTCTATGAATAATCACTGACCCTTGTGTTTTTCCTGCCACAAATGCAACTTCTACTAGATTGTTGACATCGGTTACATCTATAAAATGCGTGCCTGCGGTCGAGCCAATCACTGCATATTCGCGTCCATTATGCACCAATCCCCAGATTTCGTTGTAGGCATTATTATATTGAGATGAACCAACTAAAGTCGAATCTGACCATTGTCCAGTCAATATTGCTTGCTGTTGCCCAAATCCCATTAGTGAACAACTCACCAGTAACAATGTAAATATATGCTTCATACTATTTTTTTGTTTTACTATTCAGAATAGAGATGAAAAGACCGCGCTACGCGCTAAGAGAACAGAGACCTGCCTTCGTGCCTTTGGTAGGTAGTCTTTTATTAATAGCCTTTTATAGGCTATTTAAACATTTTTCAGCGATGCTGAATAGTAACTTTTGTTTTTAAAAAATTCCTTCTCATTATAAAAATACACCAAAATCAATTAGACTAATTTCTGTTGGCTGACAAAATTAGCTATTTAGAGTGCCGAATCGTAAAAAGGACGTTTACTAAACTTTGAAAGTTTGGTAAACGTCCTTTTTTTTAATTTTTTTAATCCCAATGTTAAAGCCACAAGTTTTCATAAAATGGTAAATATTCATACAATTTAAACAACTTCACAATCGCTACGATAACCATTACCACCAAAAGTCGATGTACCCAAACACTAGCTTTTGGATGTTCTAGTGCAAACTTAGCTGCCAACCATGCTCCAAAACTCTGACCAATTGCCAAAGTAATTCCGAGCGTCCAATTGACTTGATTTGCCATAATAAATATAACTAACACAGGAATAATAATCGCAAAAACAATAATCAATTTAATAATATTAGCATCTATCAAACTGAATTTCGCACGTAAAACCAATGCCGCCAAAAACATTACGCCCATTCCCATTTGGATAAATCCTGCATATAACCCAATTCCAAAGAAAATAAGCAAATTCAAAGGTGTGTTAATCTTTTCGGTAAAGTCGGTTTCTCTCAACCAGCGTTTTGGTTTAATCAAAATCAAACCGAGCATCACAACCATCAAACCTCCAATGACCATTTCTAGTACATCTTTATCAATATCTGTAGCGATTTTTGCACCGATAAGCGCACCAATGAGTGTTACAAGTAGAAAATAAAGACTTTTGTTTCCGAGTTCGCCTAGTTTACCAGCATTCCCAAAAGTCAATAAAGCAGTTCCTGATTGTGTAATTGCTCCAATTCTATTCGTTCCATTTGCCACTCTCGCATCCAAACCCAAAAACAACAAAAGCGACAGCGTCACCACTGAGCCATTTCCTGCCAAGGTGTTAATAATACCAGCAATCACGCCAGCCAAAGCAATCAAAGGGTAACTATACCAAGCTGTTAAATCCATAATTTTCTCTTTAAAACGGTTGATGGTTGACGGACGCTTCGCTGACGGACGGCTACGCCTGACGGTGTTTTCGCCTTTTCCCTCCCGTCAGCGAAGCATCCGTCAACCGTCAGCGAAGCGTCCGTCAACCGTCAGCGAAGCGTCCGTCAACCGTCAGCGAAGCGTCC
>CAKZLT010000516.1 GCA_937127195.1 uncultured Saprospiraceae bacterium | reverse complement strand
AAATAAAAGCGCCTTTAGGTGCGTCACCAAGTATTTTTAATGAGATTAACTATCACTGCAATCTGTTACAATCAGAAAAAATGAAAATAACATTTTATAAAATTCTAAATTCTAAATTCTCTTTTTATAAAAAAAATTAACTCGTTATCAATATTGACAATTGACTATCAAAAGCCATTTGATGTCGTAGCGCGACGAGCTTCGTCTCCCAACTAACAAAAGCAGCTTTTACGAATCGGGCGACGAAGCTCGTCACGCTACGACATCAAATTTCAAAAAGCATTATATTTACCATTAAAAGCATTTTTATAAAAAGACAACTATATATAATAATAGTATGAAAAGAAGAAATTTTATTAAAAATACAGCGATGACCACTACCGCAGTAGCCACAGGTTTAACTGCATCAGCTACAAACATTGAACTACAAGAAAATACTTTTTCTTTAAATTTCGCGCCACATCTCGGAATGTTTCAAAAACATGGAGGCGATGCACCGTTAGGGCAATTTAAATTTATGGCGCAACGAGGTTTTCGTGCTTTTGAAGACAATGAACTAAAAAAACGTAATGTAGCCACTCAAACCGAAATGGCAAAAGCCATGAAACGTTTAGAAATCCAAATGGGCGTTTTTGTGGCACATACCATTCATTGGGACAAACCTAGTTTGGTTACGGGTAAAGAAGAATGGGAAATAGAATTTTTGGCTGAAATTAGAAACTCAATTGAAGTTGCCAAACGCATGAACGCCAAATGGATGACCGTAGTTCCAGGAACAATTGACCCCAAATTAAGCATCGGTTACCAAACGGCTAATGTCATTCAAACGCTACGAAAAGCAGCTCAAATTATTGAAAAACATGACTTAATCATGGTTATAGAACCATTGAATTTCCGTGACCATCCCAATATGTTTTTGACTAGAGCTGACCAAGCATACATGATTTGTAAAGCAGTTAATAGCCCTTCTTGCAAAATTCTTTTTGATGTCTATCACCAGCAAATTACGGAAGGAAATATCATCCCAAATATTGAACAATGCTGGGATGAAATTGCTTACTTTCAAGTCGGTGATAATCCTGGAAGAAAAGAACCAGGTACAGGAGAAATCAACTTTAATAATATTTTTAAATTGCTCCGCGAAAAAGGTTATACAGGAATTATCGGAATGGAACATGGCAATTCTCAAAAAGGAAGAGCTGGCGAACTAAAAATCATCGAAGCATATCAGGATATAGACAAATATTAAATGTTTTTTTAATGATGAATGTTGAATGCTCCGCTGTTGTTGCTATAAAAGCGTGAAACAGCGGAGCATTCAACATTCATCATTCAACATTCATCATTCATCATTCATCATTCATCATTCATCATTAAAAAAAGCTATCGCCTCCAAAAATAAGGTGTAAATAGTATCAAAATCGACACTAACTCCAAACGTCCTAGCATCATCAAAAACGATAAAAACCACTTCCCCCTATCAGGTAACCAAGCAAAATTATCAACAGGCCCAACTTCTCCGATACCTGGTCCAACATTTCCAAGAGAAGTCGCAACTGCACCAACTGCCGTTTCAAAGTCCAACCCTATCGCTACCATAATGATGGTGCTAATTACAAAAATCAAAATATACAATAGCAAAAACACCAAAATATTTGCGACAATATTTGGACTAACAACACCTTGATTAACTCTAATTGGAAGAATGGCGCGCGGCTTCAATAGTCGCCTAAATTCACGCAAAGTATGTTTGACTAATACAACATGACGTATCAACTTAATTCCGCCACTTGTCGAACCAGCACACGCCCCCAAAAAGAGTAATACAAAGAAAATCATCGTAATAAAAGGCGCCCAACTTGTATAATCCGCTGATACAAATCCCGTTGTTGTAATGATAGAAAGTATCTGAAAAATCACATCTCGAAAAGACTTTTCTAATGTCAAATCACTATTAAAATATACTGCAATTGTTAAAAAAATCGTCAAAATACCAGTCCCTACGGCATACGCCCGAAACTCTGTACTATTCCAGACTTTATTAAATCGTCCTTTCAAACCAAAGTACAAAACAGCGTAATTCGTTCCTGCAAAAAACATAAACAAAACAATCGTATATTGGATTAAAGGCACGTTGTCCCAATACATCATACTGTTATTTTTGGTAGAAAAACCACCTGTCGCCATCGTCGTCAATCCATGATTAATCGCATCATAAAAGCACATTCCTTCCGCCCAAAGTATCAAAGTCAGCAATATCGTCAAACCAACATAAATCAACCAAAGTCGCTTCGCAGTTTCGCGAATGCGCGGATGTAGTTTATCAGAAGTTGGGCCTGGTGCTTCTGCCGAAAATAGCTCAACTCCACCAATTCCCAAAAGTGGCAAAATAGCAACAGTCAATACAATAATCCCCATTCCTCCAATCCATTGCGTCAGACTTCGCCAAAATAATAAACCTTTCGGAACAGCTTCTATATCATTCAAAATAGAAGCTCCCGTTGTCGTCAAACCCGAAATCGACTCGAAATACGCATCCGTCAAAGTCGGAACAACTCCACTTATCCAATAGGGTAATGCTCCACAAAACGACATGGCAATCCAACCCAATGCCACAATTAGATAACCTTCTTTTTTATGAAAATTATTACGTCGGTCGTGTTTCTCCATCCTCGAAAAACCCCACATCAGACCACCAAACAGCATTGTAATTCCGCTGGCTTCCACCAATGACAGTCCATCACCGCTTTCATAATACCACGAAAAAACTAATCCCGTCAGCATTAATCCGCCAAACAAAAGGAGCATCGCGCCCAATACATTGGTTACTATTCTATAATTTATCATTTGCTTTTATTGTGTCTGTTTCTCGCAGAGTTCGGGGAGAGGCAGAGTTTTGAGAGGTGTTTTTTCTTTTTTATAAAAAGAATATCACTAACAAAAGCAAAAAAACTCTCCGCCCTCTGCTTCTCCCCGAACTCTGCAAGAAATAAACGCTATCTAAACATTTCCTCAATCCTCGGTATAGCCTCAGGCATTGCCAAAATAATGACCTTATCCTTCTCCTTCAAAGTCGTTTCCCCAAGAGGAATAATACTTTTATGCCCACGAATAATCCCACCAATTAATGCCTTTCTAGGAAAATTCAAATCTCGGATAGGGCATTTAGTCAACTTGCTTTTCTTCTGAATGACAAACTCAATAACTTCTGCATCAACACCATTAAGGCTTGTTACAGCTTCAATTTTTCCTTTTCGGACAAAGCGAAAGATATTATTTGCAGCAATCAACTTCTTATTAATGAGTGTATCAATACCAATATTTTGAGAAATATGAGTATAATCTCGATTATCAACCAAAGCAATTGTTTTTGGGACACCAAGTTTTTTTGCCATCAAACTCGTAATAATATTAGTTTCAGGATTGTTGGTTAGTGCCAAAAAAGCATCTGTTTGCTCCAAACCTTCTTCTTTCAAAATACTCATATTAGACGTATCAGCCTTGATAATCAACGCATTTGGGAGTAACTCAGCAAAGCGATTACAAAGTGCTGCATCTTTGCTTATAAGCGTAACTTGATAGTCATTTTGTAATAAAGAAGCGGTTTGAAGTGCCAGCCCTGTATCTCCCAAAATCATAATCCTTTTGATAGAAATACGCTGATTTCCCGTCATTTTGACGATGCTATTGATGTCCTTATTTTCGGCAATGAAGTAAACATGGTCATTTTTTCGGAGCATGGTATTGCCTCTCGGAATAATGGTTTCCTCATCTCTCAGAATGGCAATCGGTCTAAAAACACAATTTGGATTATTCTCCGCAACAGCCATCACGGCTTTATCGGCAATTCGCGCTTTTTCGTCAATAGCTAGACCTATGAGCGACAATCGACCATTTTCAAACTCAAAAACATCCGTTAATTGATTGCGACGAATCAAACGGCTAATCTCTTTGGCCGCTAAGAAAGGCGGAGAAATCAAAGTATCAATTCCTAATTCTTTAAAATTGATGATTTTACCATTTTGACGAATGTATTCCGACTTGTTGACGCGCGCAATCGTTTGTTTCGCTCCCATTTTCTTAGCAATGATGGACGCTAACAGGTTCGTTTGCTCCGAAGTCGTCACTGCAATAAACAATCTTGCTTTGTGAACTTCTGCTCGCTCTAATACTTCTACCGAAGATGCATCACCTCGAATAGAAAAAATATCTAAGTGCGTTTCCGCAAAATTCAAAACCTCTTTATCGGTGTCAATGAGTGTAATATCTTGGTTTTCAATAGATAGCAAATCTGCCAAATGAAAACCTATATCTCCAGCTCCAGCTATTATTATTTTCATAATTTTTGTATTAACCTCATAAGGTTATTTCATAGTGCAAAGGTGAATAACTTTTTGAATTATTAAAATATTTAGAAAAGAGAGAAGAGATATTTTTTATAAAAAGTCTCAAACATTTAAAAGTCTTATTCACACAATATATCAACGCTTATAGGTATTTTCATTACAAAATCTACTCATAATCAATTAGTTTTAGATTACAAAAATTGTTCTTTCTGCCCTTTTATTTTAAAATGTATTGACCCACAAATTTCCAAAATACAAATAATATGATACGAGTATTTCTACTTTTCTTAGTCTCTTTTTTTATTGGTTCTAATAAAAATATGCCTATCAATTCGCCCAAAACTATTATTTCTACCAATAATGACACGACTTTATTAGACGAATTACGGGCGAATTACGAGAAGTCTAGCGAATTACTCACGCCCGAGAAAGTCTATGCGCAACTAGACAAAACGCTTTATCAACTTGGTGAAACGGTTTGGTTTAGTGTTTTTGTGCGCAATGCGAATACCCTTGAAGCAACCAAAATGAGCGAACTCGTTCATGTGGAATTGTATCATCCGAATGGGACTAAAATGAAAGATTTAACGCTGGCGGTCAATAACGGCATGGCAAGAGGTGATATTTTGATTTCGCCAGATTGGAGCGGTGGCGTTTATACTTTTAAGGCGTTTACCGTGTATCAAGGCAATTTTGATAAAAAAAAGGAGTATATTTTTACTAAAAAAATAACGGTTCAAAAGGTTGTCTTGCCTAACCTGAGAATGAAACTAGACTTTGAGAAAGAAGCGTATGGTGCAGGTGATAAAGTCAAAGCTGATTTAACTTTAGAGACTTTGGATGATAGTCCGTTGCGATTTCAAACGTTAGATTTTGTAGTTAAAATTGCTCATAGAAGCATTTTTTAAAAGGAAGGAAGAACCAATCTCAACGGCAAAATGACGATTGAATTTGACTTACCGAATAATCTTAATTCTAATGATGGTTTGGTCAATATTATGATGCCGTACTTGGGATTGACCGAAAGTATTTCGAGGTCGATACCGATTGTTTTGAATAATATTGATTTGCAATTTTTGCCAGAAAGCGGGCATTTGGTCAGTGATGTTTCTAATAATATAGCATTCAAAGCCTTGAATGAATTTGGCGAACCTGCCGATGTTTCGGGTATTATTTTTAATAAAAAAGGAAAGGAAGTCCAGCGATTTAGTTCGTATCATCAAGGGATGGGTGTTGTTGCTTTTTCACCAAAAAAGAATGAACAATACACCGCAAAAATTACCAAGCCTGCCAACATCAAACAGGTTTATCAATTACCTGTCGCAACAACCAACGAACTCAACGTGGTACAAGTAGTGACACAGGAAAAGGATTTTTTAAAAATAAAAATCACTGGAAAACGCTCCAAAAGCCTCGCTTTCGTGGCAGCAGCAAAAGGAAAAGTCTATCATTCAACGATTTTGCGCCCTTCTGATGAAAACGGAATTACGATTTCTACCAAAAACGCGCCGATAGGCATTATGGATTTGACGGTGCTTTCTAGCGATATGCAGCCGATAGCAGAGCGTTTGGTTTTCGTAAATCCACATCAGCGACTCAACATTGATATTTCTACCAACAAAAAACAATACCGTCCGCGCGAAAAGGTAAAAATGGATATTCGAGTGCGCGACCACATCGGCAATCCTGTAAGTGGTCAATTTAGTTTGGCGGTCGTGGATGATAAGGTTTTGTCGTTTTCGGATGATAAACAGGCAAATATTTTGGGTTATATGCTACTAGATTCGGAGCTTTCTGGAACGGTGAAAGAACCAAATTTTTATTTTGAAAAAGCCGAAAAACATCCAAAAAAAGACCAAATACTCGCGCTTGATTTATTGATGATGACGCAAGGTTGGAGAAAATATAACTGGAAAAAACAAAGTGAATTAAAGCTCGCTGATATTAAAACGATACCCGAAACGCGAACGATTGAAGGCACTGTAAAAGATATTAATTCTAAAGAAATAGCTAATATAAGTGTTAGTATTCCTTCTTTGAAACGCACAACAAAGACAGATGAGAATGGATATTTTAAGTTTGAAAGCGTTGATATTGAAGATGGAATTACAGTAAAGATTCAGAATAAAAAAGAGCCTATTTATACGGTAGAAGTTCAAAATTATGATTATTTGAATATAAACTATGTAACGGAAAATCTCAAAAATATATTAGTTGCTCGCTACAAAAGCTCTGAAGGAACAGTTATAAGCGGTAAAATTATTGATAAAAAAACAGGTGAAGGATTAATAGCAGCGAGTGTTACTTTATTTGATGTTATTAGAAATGTTCCTTTATCTGGCTCAAGTACTGATGTAGATGGGAACTACAAAATACCAAATATTGATGCTAAAGCGTATCGTATTCAAATAAGTTATGTTGGCTATTACAATGAGGAACATTTAATTCAAGTTAATAATAATGAGCATATTGTCATCAATGCTGGCTTAGAAGAAGGCTTAGCTGTGCAAGAAGTAACAATAAGAGCCTATCGTGTTCCCTTGATTTTACAAGACCACACTACAAGAGGAAGAACAATAACAGCCGAAGATATTAAAAACCTTCCAACTCGGTCAATTGCTGGAATAGTAGCAACTACGGCAGGTGTTACGGTTACCAATAATTTAGATGAATTAAGTTTAAGAGGTCGAAGAAATAATCAAGGCTTAATCTATATTGATGGCGTTAGAGTAAAACCAACACCTTCTAGTGAACAGTTTCATCAATACATTTCTAGTCAAAAACACAGACCTATCAATAGCCGTCCGTTGTATATTTTAGATAAAAAAAGAATACCCAAAAATATAGTAGAGGACGTTATGATGGCTTTAAGTCCTTATTCTATAAAAACATTCAAGGTCATTTCACCTAAAGATAGTTACAAAAAGTATGGCAATGATGGAATACACGGAACTTATATTATTAAGAGTATAAAACAAAAAAAGGGTGTATTAAATTATAGAATGCAACTTAAAAATAGAGTAAAAAATTTAAAAGATTTTTATGAAAAAAATTCTAATAATTACAAAGAGCGAAACACTTCAATACAAAATATTATCAACGGTATAGAGTTTCCTCAAATAAATATTGAAAACACTTTAAAAAGCATTATTGCACAACAAGAATTTCTAATTGAAACCGAAGAAAAACTAGAAGGTTTGAGTACTTTTTTAAATAAAAAAATCAATTTAGATGAGAAAATAGAACGAAATTTTAACGTTCAAAAATATCTATACGCGCAGCAATTTAGTCAAGGTTTTTATAATGGGCGCGAATTTTATACTCCAAAATACGAGTCTAAAAAGACGGTTCAACCCGAAGCGCGTAATGACTTTCGTCAAACGATTTATTGGAATCCGTTGGTCAAATTGAATAAAAAAGGTCAAGCCAGTATAGAATTTTATACCAATGATGCGATTACAACTTTTCGGGCAACGCTCGAAGGTTTGGGTCAAAATGGTCAAATTGGACGTGGTGAGGCGACTTTTTATTCTGAATTACCACTTGGCTTGATTGCCAGAATGCCTTCGGTTCTTTTGACGGGTGACCAACTAAAACTACCGCTTACCGTGATGAATAACACGGCAAAATCAATAGAAGGGAAATTGACGATTGATGCGCCTGTGAATTTCAAATTAGCAAAAAAACTACCTTCGACGGTCAATCTGAAACCGAACGAGAAGCGAACAATTTTTGTGACTTATGACATTGTTGGTATCAGTGAAAATGCCCATTTGGATATTCGACTGGAAAGTGATGGCGCGGTAGATGCGTTTCAGACTTCCGTCAAAATCTTGCAAAGAGGCTTCCCCGTTGGTGAAGTTTTGACGCTCAAAGGTGAGGAAAATACATTGAATGTTCGCTTGCGTTCGCCTGCTGATACCAATATTTTGGGAACTTTGACTTTGTATTCTAATCAAGTCGGGGAAGTCATGGAAATGGCAAAACGGATGATTCGTCAACCTCATGGCTGTTTTGAACAAGTGACTTCTAGCAATTATCCGAATATTATGGTGTATCAATATTTGCAACAATACAATCAATTGGATGCCGATACGAAGGCAAAACTAAACCAATATATAGATAGAGGTTACAAAAAATTGACGAGTTACGAAATCGAAGGCGGTGGTTTTGACTGGTTTGGGCGACCGCCAGCACACGAAGGATTGACGGCTTATGGTTTGATGCAGTTCGTGGAAATGTCCAAAATTTATCCCATTTCGCAGGATATGATTGATAGGACTTATCAATGGTTACTCAGCCGAAGAGATGGAAAAGGAAGCTGGAATTATCGAATGAATTCGCTTCATTCGTGGAAAGTCGCAACAGACGCAACGGATGCTTATATCATTTGGGCGTTGGTGAGTTCGGGCTACGGTGAAGACATTTCTAAAGAAATGGAGGCTGTTTATAAAAAAGCAACTGCTGAAAAAGACCCGTATGTGATGGCATTGGTGGCAAATAGTTTGTTTCAGTTGAAAGATAGTCGTGCGGTAGATTTGATGAATGACTTATTGAAAATGCAGGACAAAGATGGTTTTTGGACGGGAACGACACGTTCTGTGGTCAATTCTTCGGGTAGAAATTTGAAAATGGAAACGACAGCTATCACCGCTTTGGCATTTCTAGAAGGTCGAAAGAGTGGTTTATTCACATTAAATCAACAATATTATAAAGCTATTCAAGCGTTCACTTCGTCCAAAACGAGTTATGGTTTTGGCTCGACACAAGGAACGGTGATGGTCATGAAGGCGTTGATTGAAAATGCAAAAATCAATCAAGCGACAACCAAAAGCGATAATGAATACACCGTTTTTGTAAATGATAAAAAGATAATGACGGGCTTTTATGCCGTAGCCAATACGGAACCGATTGTGATTGAAGGGCTGGGCAGATACCTCAAAGATGGAAATAACGCCGTTAAAGTCATTT
>CAKZLT010000515.1 GCA_937127195.1 uncultured Saprospiraceae bacterium | reverse complement strand
TTATAGGTTTTAAAAACCTATAAGGTTTAGAGAATCGATAAAAAAGTACTAATGACCAACTCAAATCATATAGACCCTTATTTTTCTTCACTAAAGAAGCAGTTCTAAAAAAAGAAAGCTAAACCATAATGAAAATTGACAAATAAATTTTTTTGATTTTCCTAGAGTTCAAAGACGTTTTTGTATGGTTAAAAAAACTACTTGCAAATGAATAAAGGGAAAAAACCGTTTAGAAATAGCATTTCTAAACGGTTTTTTTATAAAAAGCCTTTCTAAATGAATGAAAAATCAATTATATTAGTTATTATTGTAATATGTTATTGAAATATAATAATATTTTTTGCTCTAAAATTTACTAGGTGAAAAATAAGTATTAAATTTAAGGCATTCCCTTATTTTTTTCATATTCCCTAGATAATCAGTTCATTTAATAATTTGACAGAATTAGCTTGACTGACTATTAAGAACCCTTTTAAACTTTAAACATCTAATTTAAACCTAATACGACGTATAAATATGAGTAGTACTAGAATTTACCTCAGCTATTGTAGTGAAAATAGAGATTTGGTAGAACACTTCGCAACCGATCTCGGTAGAGCAGGTATCGAATTTGTCCATGACGTTCGTGGTGGTGAAAGAAGTGCTGCCCTCGAAGAACAAATGTCAGAAGATAAAGCACCGATATTCCTTTTTGTTAGCGATAATTTTCTTAAAAATATCGACTCAATGGAAGGTGCATTGAAATTCATTGAAAGTTTCAAATATCGACCTCGTATCAAACCTATCGTCATTGATGGGAGAATAAGAAATGAAGAAACAAAAATGTACGAAACCGTGCCAACCAAATTCGATAAAGTGAGTAGTGTTATTCGCTATATGAATTATTGGCAGGACGAATACTTGAGGTTACGCCGCGAAAAAAAGCATATTCCTGATTCAGAACAAAATGCTTTTCAAATCAAAATGGATAGAATTAGACGTGCTTCTAACGAAATTGGAGAGTTTCTTCGTTCGTTGAGAGCGTTTAATCATGTGGAATATGAAGGATTGAAATCTAATGATTATAAACAGGTATTCGACTTGGTAGGTTTTGAAAGCAGTGCATTGTATGCTCGTTATCAGACATTGCCAGAGTTGCCTTTCCGCCGTGTGACTACGCTTCAGGATATAGAAGAACAACCAAAAATGGTTGAGGTAGAGGAGGAGAGAGTTGAGCCAGAAGTGGAAATTGAGCCAGAGGTAGTACTTCCTAAAATGGAAATGCCAACGCAAGCACCCGAAATAGAAATAGATGAGGAAGAAGAGCTTTCGAATGAGGAAGAAGCACCAAAATTTTCAATAGGTGAAATTCCTGGTTTAGAAATGTTGACTCAAGATGAAATTAACGAAGCATCTAATTTTCTTGAAAATGCTCATAATCTTGATGATGATGAGGAAGACAATGATGAGGAAATAGTAGAAGGCGGAATGCCAAGTGAAGAAGAAGATTCTGGTGCAGCACCTAAAGATGAAGAGTCTGTGCAAAATCCAGCAGAAAATTATCCGAGTGCAGAAGATTTCGTTACTGAGGTAGTAAATTCTGAAGAAGCGGAAGCAACAATTGAAGTTGTAGAAGAAGAAGCGGAAGCAACAATTGAAGTTGTAGAAGAAGAAGCGGAAGCAACAATTGAAGTTGTAGAAGAAGAAGTTGAAGCAACAGTTGAAGCGGTTGAAGAAGAAAAAGTTGAAGCAACAATTGAAGAAGAAGATGACGATCAAGTTGTTATCAGAACGCCAGCTATGATTTTGGATGAAGCGGATAAGTTGATAGAAGCAAGCGATTTTACAGCAGCTAAAGAAAATTATCAATTATTGTTAACAAAGTCAGATGATTCGGTTATTCGATTGAAATATGCATCATTGTTACAAGACCATTTGAATGATACAAATAATGCAAAGGAGCATTTAGAGGAATTGCTTTTACAAGATAAAGCCAATAGTGAAGTTTATTTCCGTTTAGGTCAAATTGCAGAAGATAGCGGCGAATTTTTGGCGGCTAAAAATTATTATGAACGCGTTATTGCGATGGATAGCACTTACGCATCGGCTTATCATCGTCTGGGAATGATTGTTTTTAAGCGTTTTGAAAACCAAGATTTTGTAGCGAAATCTTATTTTCAAGAAGCTCTAAATATAGATACAGAAAACTCAACTTATCATTATGATTTTGCTTCATTTTTAACGAAAAAGCAAGATTATAAAAAAGCGCGTAAGCAATTAATAGAGTCTATTGACTTAGATGAAGATAATGCGGAAGCACATTTTGCATTAGCGGAATTATATGTCAAGCATTTAGATAAAAAGAAAAAAGCACGCAAGTATTATTTAAAAGCAGTTGCTTTAGATGCGAAATATCAAACGGAAGCGAATGACTTGGTATATGGCGTTGTAGTAGAAAAAGAGGAAGCTGCTCCAACTACAATGGCGCGCGGTATTCAGGTAAAAGAACCTAAAGAAGACGCTTTGACTGTGTTGGTCACTGGTGCAACTTCAGGTATTGGTTTGGCGATAGCGGAAGCGTTTGCGGCAGATGGTCATAAGGTAATTATGACTGGAAGAAGAGCAGAACGATTGAGAGCAATGCAGTTTCAGTTTATGAAACGTTATGGTGTTTCTCCGCAAGTTTTAGCTTTTGATGTTAGGAATAGAGAAGAACTAGCTGCACAGTTTGCGACTTTGCCAGAAGGTTGGAGAGATATTGACGTTTTGATTAATAATGCTGGATTAGCTAAAGGTTTTGCACCAATTCACGAAGGTTCTTATGAGCATTGGGAAACAATGATTGATACGAATATCAAAGGATTATTATACATGACACGTTTGATTTCTCCATTGATGGTAGAGCGTCAATCTGGTCATATTATCAATATCAGTTCGAGTGCAGGTAAGGAAGTTTACCCGAATGGAAATGTTTATTGCGCCACCAAATTCGCAGTGGAAGCTTTGACAAAAGGAATGCGTTTGGATTTACATCAACATGGTATTCGCGTTAGTTCTGTAAGTCCAGGACACGTTGAAACTGAATTTGCATTGGTTCGTTTTGATGGAAATGCAGATAAAGCTAAAATTTATGATGATTTCCAGCCATTGACGGCTAAAGATGTAGCAGATGCAGTTGTTTATGCAGCGACTCGCCCAGCTCATGTCAATGTGGAAAATATTCATATTTTTGCAACTCAACAAGCATCTTCAACTACTTTGAATAGAAGTGGAAGAAAGAATTAATTGAAAATGGATAGTTAATAATTTTTTGTTATTTGATTAACCGTTTTTTACTTTGAAAACTGTTCGTTACTGTTATGTAGCGAACAGTTTTTTGTTATTGAGATGTCTATTTTTATGAAAAAAGAAAAGAAAAAATGATTCACAGCTTTATAGAAAGAAAACTACATTCAATTTTTGCGATTACAGATGATTATCAAAAAGATGAATATCAAATCAAAGAATGGACAGATACAATTAAAATACTTTGGAATAGAAGCAATCAACCTATTGAGATTCTATTGGATGATATTCCGATTATTTTACAACCAAATCAAATTACCACCACGACTTATTTACAGTATTTTTCTATTCAAAAAGCCAATACGCCCCTGACGGCAATGCTTTTTAATCGCCCTTTTTATTGTATTCAGACGCATGATGAAGAGGTTTCTTGTAATGGAATTATCTTTTTTGGAACACAAAAAATACCTGTAATTTCACTAGATGAAATGGAACAACATAAGTTTGCACTATTGTTGGAAGTTCTTTTTGATGAATTTCAAACGAAGGATAATATTCAGGGTGAAATGCTACAAGTGCTATTGAAAAGAGTGATTATCAAATGTACTCGATTGGCAAAAGAACAATTGATAACCAAAGACTTGAACAATAATCAAGTGGATATTATTCGTCAGTTTAATGTATTGGTGGATACACATTTTAAAGAAAAAAGGCAAGTACAGGATTATGCGGATTTATTACATAAATCACCAAAAACGCTTTCTAACCTTTTTAAAATGTATAATAATAAATCGCCTTTGCGTATTATCCATGAACGTATTATCCTAGAAGCCAAGCGACTATTGTATTATACGGATAAATCTATTTCGGATGTTGCTTTTGAGTTAGGTTATGAAGAGTTACCGCCTTTTAGTAAGTTATTTAAAAAAATAGAAGGCATAACTCCAAGTAAGTTTCAAAAGAGTGAAATTTTTGCTGTTTTGGGGAAGAAATAGAAAACATGATATAGCTCTGATTTCCTTTTATTCATAATGGATAAAAGGGAATCAAAGCGCCTTAAAGGTATGATACGATTAAATATTTCCCCCTTATTTTTGAGGAGAACCTATTAAATAGATAATTTTTCCACCTCGTCCATTATCCATTTTTCCGCTTTCCCAATTATAATTTTCTACCAAAATATCAGCAGTAAGCTCATCTAAATCTGCGGGTGCATATAATTTGAATAAAGCAAAAAAGCCATCTAATAAAGTAACGACAGGTAGAATAGGAATTAAATAAGTGAAAATCAAACGAGCAAATCGAAACGGTTGAACAAAAGGAGCTGTTAATAAAACAGTTAAAGGAACGAAAATAGTCATGCCTATAACTTGCCAAAGACTGTCATTGTTACCTTCTACAATAACCAATGGTTGACCATTTTTAGCAATTTTATAAAGTAGATTTTTAGCTTCAACTGGATTGAGTTGATGAAAAGCATTGATACTTAAATACAATCCTTCTGTTTTTGGAAGGATATTTTCTATTGAAGTTTCTTGTGTTTTTATATTAGGATTCAAAAGTGGTTTTACCGTTTCAAACCCAGCTCCAATATTGCTTTTTATATTAATAATTTGTTGATTTTTAGTGTGTTGTAAGCCTTTTTCTATGACAGGAAGGAATGGTTGCGCAGCGTTTACTTTTCCAACAAACCAAGTCATAAATTCGAAAATACAGACTTTGAGAATATTAGGAAACCAACTTTGATTGGTAAATTGTGGAATATGTTTTCTTTTCATTGTATGAGTTTTTATAAGTTTTTATTAAATTTAGACCAAATGTACTAATTTTTTAGACCACTTGTACTAAAAATGAAAAAAACTAAAGAAAAAATCTTAGATACAGCACATCAATTATTCAATGAATACGGTGTTGCAGATGTCTCTTTGCGCAAAATTGCAGCAACAATGAATATTAGTCACGGTAATTTGATTTATCATTTTAAAACTAAAAATGATATTTTAGAACAATTGCATGAACGAATTTTGATTGCTGCACTAGAAGAAAATAAACGATTTAAAATAGAAGAAAATCCAATAATAGGTTTATGGCAAACAGCCTTTTCGGGGTTTCGTATTTTATATGATTATCGATTTTTTATGATTGATTTGAATTATATTATGCGAGAAAATCCTGCATTGCACGAACGATTCAAGGGTTTAGAAACGGTAAGAGCTGAGATGTATCAAGAAGCAATAGATAGAGCAATACAAAAAGGATTGATGCGTCAACCAGAATATTCGAATGAATATATTCAGTTAATAGAGCGAGTTCGGATATTTAGTGATTTTTGGATTTCTTCTTCGGCAATTTATTATTCTGAAAACAAAAATAAAACTATTGAACACCATGCTTCGCTGTTTCAAAGTATGTTTTTTCCGTATTTAACAATAGAAGGTAAAAAAGCTTTAAATAATAAATAAATGAAACTGCATTTTTTTTTAACACTATTTATTATCGGAACGATTTGGAGTTGTACGCCAACAAAAGTAATAACGGAAGTAATTCCACCACCAAATCCGTATCATTCGACGGCGACTTATCAGATTGATACCTCTTCGGTGTTTTCAAAATCTTTCACTGGATTTGTATTATACAACCCCGAACAGGATACTATTTTGGATTCATTGTTATATAATAAATATTTTACGCCAGCTTCTAATACAAAGTTGTTCACTTGCTACACGGCATTGAAAGTATTTAAGGATTCTATACCTGCTTTGCGTTATGTTATTTTGGGAGATTCGTTGATATTTTGGGGAACAGGAGACCCGAGCGCGCTCAATATTGATTTGGATACGAATACTACGGTGATTCAATTTTTATCAAAAAGAACAGAGAAACTATTCTACGCGCCACAAAATGCTGGACCTCGTTTTGGAAATGGTTGGTC
>CAKZLT010000514.1 GCA_937127195.1 uncultured Saprospiraceae bacterium | reverse complement strand
TCCGTTTTTACCGCCTTGATTAGTTTCAAAATCTGAATTTCCATTCATTACAAAACCATTTTAGAATAAAGTCTATTGACCAAACAAATAATTTTTATTATTTTTACTGTTAAACAAATTGTTTCTACGTTGTTTATTGAATGATAAAATGAATGTTTGATTTTCTTAAAAATAACCATTCTATTACATTTTAGTTTAAAATCTTTCGCCTTTAAATAAAATTTTTAGCAAAGACCTTATAGGTTTTAAAAATCTATAAGGTCTAACTTCAAAGGTAAAAACAGTCCAAATAAAATGGCTCAATCTAATTATACAGAAGATAATATACGCTCGCTAGACTGGAAAGAACACATCAGAATGCGCCCTGGTATGTATATTGGAAAGCTCGGTGATGGTTCGACGGGCGACGATGGTATTTATATATTATTGAAAGAAATCGTGGATAACTCTATTGATGAACACATGATGGGATTCGGTAAAGAAATCATCATTAAACTTCAAGAAGGGGAAATTTCGGTTCGTGATTTTGGTCGTGGTATTCCGCTCGGAAAGGTGATTGATTGTGTTTCCAAAATCAACACAGGTGGTAAATATGACTCAAAAGCGTTCCAGAAAGCTGTTGGTCTGAATGGAGTTGGTACAAAGGCAGTGAATGCACTTTCTGAGTTTTTTAAAGTAAAAGCAGTCCGTGAAGGGCAAGCAAAAATAGCTGCCTTTTCGCAAGGTGTTTTGGTGGAAGACCATAAAATTACGCCACTTTCGGAAGAGAACGGAACGCAAATGATATTCCGACCAGATTCTTCGATTTTTAAAAACTACCGTTACCGAATGGAGTTTATCGAAAATCAATTATGGAATTATGCGTATTTGAATGCTGGTCTCAAAATACGATTGAATGATAAATTATTCTATTCTCGTAAAGGGTTATTGGATTTGGTGAATCGCAAAACAAATGCTGAAAATCATCGTTACCCTGTGATTCATATCAAAGATGAGGATTTTGAAATGGCATTGACACACGGTTCTCAGTATGGTGAACAATACTATACTTTCGTAAATGGTCAACATACAACTCAAGGAGGAACGCATCAGAACGCCTTCCGTGAGTCAATTGTAAATACAGTTAGGGATTTTTATAATAAAAAATTCGATGCACAAGATGTTCGAGCTTCGATTATTGGAGCTTTGGCGATTCGAGTGCAAGAACCTGTATTTGAATCACAAACCAAAACGCGATTAGGTTCGACTCATGTTGCTCCTGGAGGTTCAACTATCCGAACGTTTGTAAATGATTTTATCAAAAAGCATTTAGATAACTTTCTTCATAAAAATCCTGAAACGGCGCAAGCTCTTTTGAAGCGAATTTTGCAATCAGAACGAGAACGAAAAGATATAGCAGGGATTAAAAAACTAGCTAATCAACGCGCCAAAAAAGCTAATATTCATAATAAGAAATTACGTGACTGTCGTATTCATTTTACAAAAACAAAAAATGAACGACACCTAGATACAATGGTCTTCATAACAGAGGGAGATTCTGCGAGTGGCTCGATTACAAAGGCGCGTGATGTACAGACACAAGCCGTTTTTTCGCTTCGTGGTAAGCCGTTAAATACTTATGAAAAGACCAAAAAGGTGGTTTATCAAAATGAGGAATTTAACTTATTGCAACACGCACTGAACATTGAAGACGGAATCGAGCAACTACGTTATAATAAGGTCATTGTGGCAACGGATGCGGATGTGGATGGAATGCACATTCGATTATTGTTATTAACTTTCTTCTTGCAATTTTTTCCCGATTTGGTGAGAATGGGACATTTATACATACTCGAAACGCCTCTTTTTCGTGTTCGTAACAAGAAAAAAACAATCTATTGTTATAGCGAAGCAGAAAAGCAGGCAGCGATTAATGAGCTAAAGAATAGTCCTGAAATCACTCGATTTAAAGGATTGGGAGAAATTTCTCCTAATGAGTTTAGTGATTTTATTGGGGAAGATATTCGATTAGAGCCAGTGGTTTTGCAAGAGGAAACGGAGATTGATAAGGTACTTTCTTATTATATGGGAAAAAATACACCTGAACGTCAGAAGTTTATTATTAATAATCTGAAAGTGGAAAAGGATGAATTAGAAATGGCTTAATTCAATGGATGGCAGCAGGATAGTTTTTTTGAATTGAGAATTGACAATGCCTTTATAGTTTGTTTTAGTATTTTCTTATAAAACTTTTGAAATGAAAAAAATACCCTATTTGATTTTCGGTGTATTGAGTCTTTTTGTGATTAGTTGCACTAACTCCACAAATGAGGAAGCAACAGTTACTGAGAATGAAAGTATAATTACAACACCTGAGAGTAACTGGAGAACATTTTGGACAACTTTTCAGGCGGCAGTGAATAATAAAGATGTCGAAATGACAAAAGAACTATGTATCTGGAGTGAGAGCTTCGATGAAGCGGCTTTCAATGACCAATATGAAATGTATTTTAACTCAGAAATGCGCGAACTTATCGGAAAAACTAAAGCGGATGCCGTGCCTGAAACGCCTGACGCACCAATGAATCACGCAACTAAACTTAGAACATTTCAACTTTTGGAGACAACAGAAGATGAAGAAAATGGCGAAGTTTATGAGTCTGCTTTGATGTTATATTTTGGTAAAAAAGGCGAGAAATATGGACTTATTGGCTGGATGGCAGCAGGATAGTTTTTTTGAATTGAGAATTGAGAATTGAAAATGCGTTTAGAAAGTAAAATTAATTAGACTAAAAAAGCCATTAAATTCACTTTGAATTTAATGGCTTTTTTAGTCTAGAACGGCTTAGAAACCTTTCTCTCTAATTATATTTCACACTATAAACGCATTGTCAATTATTCATTGTTAATTGTCAATTAATTAGCAGGTTTTCCATTTTCAAAAGCAACTATAAAAGCATCTTTAAAGCCTTTTGCTTGAACCATTTTGAGTAATGTACTTGCATCTGCAATCGAATATGTTGTTCCCGTATAATATCTGAACCAACCTCTATCATCTTCAAAAACAACAACATCTGTGAATAATTTTGGGTCGATATTATAATAGTTTTGGGCAGATTGAAACTGCACTTTATACATTTTAGTAACTCCTTTTTCTTGATTTTCTTTTTCATCTTCAATGTTCGGAATATACTTTTTCTTAGTAATAAAAGCATCTGGAAAACCAGCGGCTTTTACTTGTTGCAATAACAATTTGGCTTCATCCAAATTCTGAGCAGAACCCGTATAATAGCGATACCAACCGCTTTTGGTTTCTTCTATTTCAACATTTGCAAACGGCAAACTTGACTTTGGATATAAGTTGCGCGCTGCCTGAAACTGTATCGTATATTTACCTGCTACACTAGGAGTCGGTTGAGGTTGAGTTGGTTGTTTTTTTCTAAATTTAGGCTTACCAGGAGGAGTTGGCTGTGGTTGCTGATTGAACTTAGGCTTACTCGGCGGCATCGCTTCTGGCTGCTGAACAGCTTTTTTTGGTGCTGTTTTTTTAGTTTTAGAACGTTGAAAAGTGTATTCTTTAGGCACAACTCGTTTACCTGATTTTTCAGTATTTTCGCTTTTAGAAGCTCTTTCCCTAACTGCTTTTTTAGGCTTATCTTTAGTTTTGTGTTCAAACATCACTTCAAACTTGCCTTTGATTAAAGTGTCCTTAGGAGGCACAATAAAGTCGCTTCTTCTAACAGGCATTGGTAAATAATAAGAAACGGCTTTAGCTTCAACGCCTTCCGTTTCACCTTTCATCTGAATTTCGCTATGATTGCCCATTCTATTACCAATTGCATAACTGACAGGCAAAAATCCTTTTCTGATTTTTGGTTGTTCCGAAAATCCTAAAGATTTAGGAGCGGCATTTGTCATGAGTTCTTTCCATGATATTTTGCGCTCTTTTCCACTGAATTTGGCTAAATGCTTGCGGGTTCTGGTAGCGAAATCTTTCATCTTTTTAAGATTAGAATCCGACAACTTCAAAGGATTATCCTCACCTTCTACTGCCGAAATAGGCAACGCATGAAAAGTTGCTTTTCCTTCATCTCTAGCAACATATCGCCAAACGGGTAAGAAACTATAATCACCCAATGTAACGCCACGTTTGTCCGTTTGTTTTTGAAGTTCTATTTCAAAAATAAGTCCGCCATCGGTGTTTTTATATTGTTGATTAGAAATAAAATTACCCAACGAGTAAGCAATCACTTGCTTTTTTCCTGCCGCGCTTTTCATTTCCTTAATCGGCTGAACGACGTGCGGATGCGCTCCGATAACTAAGTCTGCGCCCCAACCAAATATTTTTTTAGTCAAATCTTGCTGAACAGGACTTTCGTTGACTTGATACTCCAATCCCCAGTGCATCATCACAATAACAGCGTCTGGACGCAAAGATTTTGCAGTGCCGATGTCCCTTTTTATCTGTTCTTCCTCTATCCAATTGACCATAGCAGGCTTCGGTGTAGGAACACCATTTGTATCATAAGTATAATTCAGAAAAGCCAATTTGAAGCCATTTTTATAAACAATCAATGGATAATAAACCGCTTTCTCAGCTTCATTTTTAAAAGTACCCGTTTGGTGTATTTTCAAATCGCGCAACACATCGATTGTATGCGTAACGCCTTTGAGTCCGCCGTCATTTGAGTGATTATTAGCAGTGACGATGACATCAAAACCAGCTTCTTTGACTGCTTTTCCGAGTGCGTCAGGACTCCTGAACATTGGATAACCAGTATAAGGTTTTTTGCCAGGAAGCGTTACTTCAAGGTTACCAATTGCCAAATCGGCTTGCTCAATAATCGGTTTGACATACTGAAAACAAGGTGAATAATTGTAAGTTTTGGTATCAGCGTCGTAGGCAGATTTGATTTGAGGACCATGTCCCATGATGTCGCCGACGAAGAGTAATTTTAGTGTTTTGGTTGGTGTAGTTGCTTCTTGAGCGGAAGAACTCATATAGG
>CAKZLT010000513.1 GCA_937127195.1 uncultured Saprospiraceae bacterium | reverse complement strand
GCTTCTTTGAGAAAGCTTTGAGCTTCAAATAGAGAAAAATATTACAAAGATTTCAATTGTTTGAGATCTTATAGATGATTATTCTATATTATCATGAATTGATAATATTATTATGATTTGATACAAATGTAATAGTTATTTTGCGATAATGGTATCGAAATAAATTATGACGCTATTGGTTATAATTATAATGCTTGATTATAAGTAAAACTTATAGTGTAAGAAGCCTCAAAAAATAATGAAGTATTTGATAATTAAGGGAGGTTAAATCTAGTATGATGGTTAAAGCCATTTTATTTCAACAAATTTTTGCATAAGATTAGCAAATAGTAATTGTTAATTATTTATGAATTGAATCACTAGACCCAGTATCATCAAAAATCCAAACAACCACCAAAGTATATTAAATCCTTGCTTTTTGACAGAAATTAATGGGTTTATATCTCCATTCATCACAAAACTTGCCCAATAAAAGGGCGATGCACCAATTTCATCCGCTTGAGTTAGCAGATAAAGTTTGGCTTCATGCAATGCCAAATCTTTAGCTTTTCCTTCGTGCAAATTCTTATAAAAACGTTTCATCAAATCCATGGTAGCACGTTCATCGACTGACCAAAGTGAATAAACAGTACTCTTTGCGCCAGCCATTTCAAAACCATAAGCCAAACTCACTACGCCTTCACCTTTCCGAAACACGCCATTTCCTGTCTCACAACTTCCCAAAACGACCATTTCAGCATTTAGGTTCATTCCGAAAAGGTCTTTCAAAACTAAGTAGCCAGTGTCAATTGTATCTTTTTTTGCAAAAGCAATCTTAGAATACAAAGGTGCGTTTTTATTGACGAGTGTATGCGTTGCTAAGTGAATAACGGTAGCATCAGCAAATGCCTTGAAAGCGTCGGCAGTAGCTTCTTCGCCAACTAATTGTCGTGTTTGGTATCTTTTTTTTATAAAATTTAATAAATCAACCGAAGCTTCTAGTGAGTTGAGTTGCTGATAAACACTATCTGTTTTTGTGCTTGGAAATGCTTGTTTTATTGACTTTGAAAATAAGGGCGCAATAGCTGTAATACTTTTTTCGGTAGCCTTATTTATTTTTGAGGGACTTGACTTTGTGTTTAAAAATGCAACTGCGGATTTTAAATAAGTAAATCGATAAGTATATATAAGGTACTCTAAGTTTTTAAAATTATAATCCCAATTTGTAGGGTTTTTCTTGATTAAGGCATCGAAGGGTAAATAGCTCAATGCACCATCATTAACAATAATGACTTGTTTTTTATCTTTTAAGAATGTTTCAATAGGCTTAATTAACTGTTGATAAAGTGTGAAACTTGCTTTGATGAATTGCTTTTCGTCACGATGTATTTTTTTTAAAAAAGTAGAAATAGTCGATTGAATAGTTGCTGTTTTTTCTAATTTTTTAAAAAATAAGGTAGAATTATTTACGACAAAAACATAAACAGAAGAATCTCCATAGAAATATTCCACAAAAGCTTGTTCTTCTGTTAGCTTGTTTTGGAGAGCGACCAAATTGACCTTTTGTTCTTGTTGCGCGATTTGTTCGTAACGCGGATATTTCTTAAATAACTCAGCCTTAAAGCTAGCAAGCTTTTGTTGTTTTTGGTCTCTTTTGATTTCTAAACCATCAATATTGATTTTTTTATCTTTAAAATCTTGTTTATAGAATCGTAGGCTATCCTCTAAATTCTTTACTTCTGCGAGTAACTTACCTTCTTTTGTTAGTAATTCCTCTGGGATTTTAACCAAACTTTCAACCCCTTTTAGAGTTTGCAAAAGCAATACATTTCTATTTCTTTCTGCCAATTCGAAGGCCTGTTGCACATATTTTAATTCATTGGTCAAAGTATAAAGCTGATAAGCCAAATCAATGGTTTTCTCATAAGCAACAAATTCCCTTTCAAAAAAAAAGCGTCTTTCTTCAAATCCCGAAATGTTATTAATAATCTCATTGAGTACCTTAATATATTGCAATTGAGTATTATAATGTAGCTCTAAATTACTCTCAGGTACTTTTTTTAGGAGGTTGATTGCCTCATCATAAGCAAATAATGCTCTAAAATAATCGCCAGCATCCACATATTCTGCTGCCACTTCCATTTGTTTAATCAATTGAGGCTGCCCAAAACTGGAAAAATAGCGCATTACAAAAATGAAAATTAGCCCGTAACGAAAATGCTTCATATTTTTTATAAAATAGATTTTAGTCGTCAGTCAATTATATTATTCCTTTTTCGGTATAAAAATAGTAGCCACGAATGCACGAATTTGTATAGCTAAGACATTGATTTATAACTAATTATTTGTGTATCTGTGGCAAAAGAAACATATTAATTTAATAGCGAAATAGAAATAATATATAACAAGATAAATAATATTTACCTCAATTTATTATTATTTTCAATTTTAATCGCTCTTAATTCCTGCTTTGACGGACTACTCAGTTAGAAATTTACACAGTCAAATATTTTGACCAAATCCTGTTTTTTTATTTACTTCGTGTTTTAATTTTTATAAAAATAAAGCAGTAAAATATGAAATTTAATACAATTGCTAGTTATAGTTTTTTATTCTTATTAGTTCTTTTTTCTAGTTGTAAAAATGAAGAAAAAGACACTCCAAATACCGAAACAGCTAGTGAAGCACCTATTGTAAATGAAACAGAAACACAGGTGTTTGAAGGTCAGATTGACGGTCAACATGATATAATTATGGAACTCAATTTGGAGCAAAATTCAATAAGAGGCGAGTTGATATATAAATCGGTTGGCGTACCGATTCTGATAGAAGGCAGCTTGAATAACAACTTTTTGGAGGTTAAAGAAATCATTAATGGTGCTGGTAACGCCAAAATAGCTGGAAAGTTCAATAACGGTGTTTATGAAGGAATTTGGGTGAAATCTGGCTCTAGTGAGAAATTACCAATGTCCATGAAAGCTTCTGATAGTGATTTTCGTTCTTTTATAAATGAAGACAAAATGCATGAAATCAAAATCACAGGAACTTATGAGATGCCTGAAGAAGAAGGAGTTAACTCTAATTCTGAAATTCGGTTGAACTATACAAAAAATGGAGAAGTTGAGTTTTCGTTGATAGGAATAGGAAGCGCACCGAGTTATAATCAAGGGTTTCTTTCTGGTATCGCTCAATACCAAAATAATGAAATTACTTACACGGATCAAGAAATGAAAGGTTGTTCTTTTACAATTAATTTCACTTCCTTAGGATTAGAAATTTCTTGCGAAGATGACAAATGTGGTTTTGGTGCAAACGTTAGGTTGAGTGGAGCTTATCAGAAAACCTCTTACGAAAAACCTGAAATTAATTTTAATTAGAAAGCTGGAACTTATTAGGAATAGGTTTCTCAGGTGATTTTTTTGTTTAAATTAGCAATAAGTGACATGGCAATAAGTAGTATTTTGCTTGTAAAATGTTGCTTTATAGGTCGAAACTCATCGGTTGTTAGTTAGGACTTTTTTTTAAAAAATAAAACATATAGCTTTCATTATCAAAATAAAATAACTATTTTGCGTATTATTAAAATAAAATAAACAATAAATTTACTAATCTTTAAACCATGACAAAACTAGTCAACGACGTTAAAATAGAAGAAAGCTGGAAAAACTTACTTCATGAAGAATTTCAACAACCCTATTTTTCAGCGATTAAAAGTTTTTTGCTTCAAGCAAAAGAAGAAGGTAAGGTTGTTTATCCATCAGGTTCTTTAATTTTTAATGCTTTTAACACGACACCCGTTGAGCAAGTCAAGGTCGTTATTATAGGTCAAGACCCTTATCATGGTCCTAATCAAGCAATGGGATTATCTTTTTCTGTACCCAAAACCGAAAAAATCCCGTCTTCCTTACGAAACATTTTCAAAGAATTAGAAACGGACATTGAAGGATTCCAAAAACCAACTCATGGAGATTTGACCAAATGGGCAGAGCAAGGTGTTTTTCTTTTGAATGCTTGCTTAACAGTCGAACACAAAACAGCCAACGCTCATAAAAATATCGGTTGGCATCAATTCACAGATGCCGTTATCAGAAAATTATCCGAAGAACGAACAGGTTTAGTTTTCTTACTTTGGGGAAATTTTGCAAAAAAGAAAAAAGCTTTAATTGATACAACCAAACACCATGTTTTGGAAAGTGTACACCCTTCAGGATTATCTGCTCATCGCGGTTTTTTTGGCTGCAAACATTTCTCACAAACGAATGAATTACTCGAAGCACAAGGCACTTCTCCAATAGATTGGAATATATAAATGATGAATTTTTAATGATAAATGATGAATGCTCCGCTGTTACGATTACAATAACAGCGGAGCATTCATCATTCATCATTAAAAATTCATCATTCCCTAATGCGCTTCCAACCAATCTTTTCCTGTATCCATTCCCACCAAAATAGGAACTTTCAGATTTGGTAACGCATTTTTCATAATCTCTTCAACCACCTTTTTCACGTCTTCCAATTCTGATTGAAGTACATCGAAGACCAATTCATCATGCACTTGCAAAATCATTTTTGATTTAAAATTGTGCTTCTTGAACGCTTCATCCATTTGTATCATTGCGACTTTTATCATATCTGCGGCTGACCCTTGAATAGGTGTATTAATCGCATTTCTTTCATCGTGACTTCTAACAAATGAATTTTTAGAATCTATATTTCTTAGATAACGTTTTCTACCTTTCAAAGTAATCACGTAACCATTTTCTCTTGCTTTTTCTACTGCCGTATCCATATAGGCTTTCAATCCGTCATATTGTTTGAAATATTGACCAATCAACACCTTAGCCTCTTTTCTCGGAATGCCCAACTGCTTAGACAAATTCGTCGCTCCAGCTCCATATATAATAGAGAAATTTACCGTTTTTGCGTTACGGCGCTGGTCAGCGGTCACCTCTTCGAGCGGCACTTCATAAACCTTCGCAGCCGTTGCGCTGTGAATATCTAAACC
>CAKZLT010000512.1 GCA_937127195.1 uncultured Saprospiraceae bacterium | reverse complement strand
GGAAAGAATATGGCTTTCATTAACTCTATAATCTATTCCTTTATTCTGCCGAACCCAATACATCCCTTCTCTTCCTCTAGCCAATGAAAGTACTTTTCTAGGGGTAGAATCATCGCCCATTAATAAATCGCCAACAAGTACCTCTTCTACTTTTTTCAAAGAACCGTCATACATCAACACTTTAGTCCCTTTACCTAAGCATTTACCCATTCCTGGTCGTGCCGCCATAATAATCAAATCCGAAGGCTGCCAACCAGAAGTCAATCGATCCAAAGCCGCAAAACCTGTCGGAACACCCGTCAAACCTTCCTCTTTTTTCGATAATTCCTCCAATTGCTTGACCGCCTTAGTCATCAGCGTACTCATACTTTCGTATGTTCGGCTAAGGTTCTGTTCGGTGATTTTGAAAAGTCCCTGCTCTGCTTTATCTAGCAAATCAAAAACATCAGTTGTATCTTCATACGCATCACGAATCACTTCCGTCGAAACGCGAATCAATTCTCTCTGAATGTGCTTTTGTGAAATAATACGAGCATGATACTCAATATTGGCAGAAGAAGCGACACGGTTCGTTAGTTCAACCAAATAATATGGTCCTCCAATTTTTTCTAAATCACCTTGTCTCTTGATTTGTTCCGTAACCGTCAATAAATCAATAGGTTGTGATTTTTCAAATAGAAAAAGCATTGCTTTGAAAATTGCCTGATGCCCTTCGGTATAAAAACTTTCAGGTCGAACAATGTCGATAACAATAGGCAAAGCATCTTTATCTAACATCAAAGCTCCTAATACAGCTTCTTCGAGCGGAGTAGCCTGAGGTTGAACTTTACCAAATACGTAATTTGATAAATCACCGTTAGGTTTTGTATTTCCCTTACCTTTGAATTTAGTGAATTTTTTGTTATCCGTTTGTTCAGACATTTTTTTTGATATATTGAAAAATACCTTTTAAAGTATCTTTTATTATTTTTTTGATTTGAATGAAAATCACTCAATTATTTGTTGTTCCAAAATTGAGGTACTTACAAAATTACAGCTATTTATCACTTTTTCATAAAAACAGAATTTATTTATAAATAAGTGATGAAAAATAATTGATTGTAACATTTTACAATGATAGCAAGATTTAGGTTTAGTAACCCTTTCAGGGCTATCACTGCAAAATATTATAATCAGAAAAATAAATCAGAAGTTCTTGAGAGTTAATGCTTTTGAAGAAACATTATCTATGACCATTATAATATTATGAAAATGAATAAAAGCGAGCAACTGAATTATACGCCTTTCTTCTTAATTACGCTTTTTTATTATATTTATTCTTATTTTATAAAAATGATACCCCAAAAGTTGGTTTGCCTCCCAAAAGACAACTGAAACTTAATGCTTAACCTAATAGATTTGTTCGGCGGCATCTTAATAGGCTGTTTTCGGCAAATTTTATTTTGTACTTCGTTGAAAATTTTTAGTAATAGTTATAACTATTCTGAAAAAGTTGCCCTGTACAGAACAAAATTTTCTGCCGTCTTGCTCCATCAGCTATCACCGAGCGAGTCTAATATACAATATACGTTAAATGCCAGCAACTGCCAGCATCATCAATCCTTTTCCTGGGTTACGACCTTTTGAAGAAAATGAGAGCTATTTGTTTTTTGGAAGAGAAAAACAGATAGATGAACTATTAAAAACACTTCAAAGAACTCGTTTATTAGCGATTGTAGGAGCGTCGGGGAGCGGAAAATCCTCTTTGGTCAAATGTGGATTAATTCCTAGTTTGGAAAAGGGAGTAATTTCAGAAGCTGGTTCTCAGTGGAATATTGCTTTTTTTACACCAGGGAATACGCCTTTCCAAAATATGGCACAAACGCTTTCTGGAGTTTTTGATGCGCCAAAAGATGCCAAAGAACGCGAATATTTACAAAAAATAACAGAAGCAGAACTACGACGTAATGATGATGGATTAATTGATTTTTGTAAGAAAAAATCTTCTAAAAATGGTTTACTTTTAGTTATTGACCAATTTGAAGAAATATTTCGTTACCGAAAGCAAGAAATTCAAAATAAAAATTCTGAGCAAGAAACAGCCGCTTTTGTTGATTTATTATTAAAAACAGCACAACTCAAAAGTACTTCTATTTATATAGTATTTACGATGCGTTCGGATTATTTGGGCGATTGTACTTTGTTTGAAGGCTTGCCAGAGGCTATCAACGAAGGACAATACCTTATTCCTAGAATGACTCGTGAGGAAAGACGAAAAGCTATTGCTGCGCCAATTGAGGTTAGTGGTGCGGTAGCCTCACCTGAATTTGTAACCAGATTGCTGGATGATGTAGGCAATAGTCCTGACCAATTACCTATTTTGCAACATTCATTGATGCGAACTTGGAGCTATTGGAGTAAGCATGAAGAGCCGACCGTTCCGCTAGAAGTGAAGCATTATGAAGCTATCGGAACGATGTCAAAGGCACTTTCTAGCCATGCAGAAGAAGCGTATTCGGAGCTAAAAACTAATAGACAAAAGCGAATATGTGAACTGATGTTCAAAGCATTAACGGAAAAAGGAGCAGATAACAAAGGAGTAAGAAGACCTTTGTCTTTATCTCAAATCTGTGCTTTGTCGGATGCTTCCGAACAAGAGGTTAAAGCGGTTATTGAAGTGTTTAGACAGCCTGGGCGTACATTTTTGATGCCTTCCAATGCAGTTATTTTAGAAAGTAATACAATTATAGATATAGCACACGAGAGTTTAATGCGGGTTTGGGCGAGGCTAATCAATTGGGTGAATGACGAGCAGCAATCGGCGGAAAACTACTTGAGATTGGCAGAAGCTGCGGCATTATATCAGCAAAGTCAATCGGGATTGTGGCGCGATCCCGAATTGCAAGTTGCTTTGCGTTGGCAAGAACTTAATCAGCCTAATGAAGCTTGGGCGGCTCGATACAATCCATCCTTTGAGCGGGCGATAAGTTTTTTGGAGTATAGTCATAAGCAGTACGAATTCGAAAAAGAAGAAAAGGAACGAAAGCAATTAATCCGACTCAAACGGACGCGAATTATTGCGATTGTGGTGAGTATAGCGGCAATTTTAGCATTAATTTTAGCGACTTATGCTATCTTTCAAAGAACAGAAGCCGAAAAGCAAAAGAGCTTAGCTGATGTAGCAAGATTAGAGGCGGAAGAGAATGAAACGGAAGCGGTGAAGCAAAAAAGATTGGCTGATATTGCTAAACAGAAAGCAGAAGAGAATGAGGTCGAAGCGGTGAAGCAAAAAAATATAGCAACAGAGCAACGAACGGAAGCGATTAGGCAGAAGGAGGAAGCGATTAGGCAGGAAGCTGAAGCGCGTCGCCAACGAAGAATAGCAGAAGAGCAACAACTTCTGGCGGATAGCCTTCGATTGATTGCGGTAGATAATGAAGTGCTGGCAAATCAACAAAAGGATGAAGCAGTGAAGCAACGCGAAGAGGCAAAAAGACAAGAAAAAGAAGCGTTGCGCCAAAAAGAAATTGCATTGATTAATGAACAAAAAGCTAACCGATTAAAGAATTTAGCATTGGCTCGAAATCGCTCTTTGGAAGCAATTCAAGTGATTGATGATGGAGCGGTTAAGCAAGGCGTTCAACAGGTTTTGGCTGCTTACGAATTGAATAAAAAATATAATGGTCCAAGGCAGAATAATGATAATTATCAGGCTTTGCATAAAAGTTTGACAAGCCTCGAACCTGATGCTTATCTCTATGAAGGAGGAAGTAGCTTGAAAGCTTTGGTGGTAAATGGAAGCCGAATTACGGCGGTAAATGAAAAAGGCGTGATTACTATTCTTAAAAAATGGGATGATGAATTAAAGCCACAGACTACCATTCGATTGAGCAATCGACAACTGCTTAGTGTGGGATATTCGACGAATAATAAGTATTTGGCGGTAGGTGATTATGAAGGTAATCTAGCAATTTGGAATAATAATGATTTGACAATCAAGAGTAAACCTATTATTAATAAGGTTTACGCTAAGCCTATTTTAAACGTTTTGTCAGCTAATGATAATGCTTTTATTGTTCAGACAAATAACAAAATCTATATTGAAAGTATTAGAAATAAAGCACTTAAGCGAGTAGAAATTTTATCTTTTTTTAATATAAAAGATATTCAAATTACTAAAGATAAGTCGCTTTTATTGGTAGCAACTCAAAATAAAATTGCCATTTATAAAATAAATAAGGATCTTTCATTGAATGAAAAAGGAGTAATTGAACTTAGAAAGCCAATTACGAAAATAACCATTTCGGATGATAAGAAATTCTTAGCGGCAGGTTTTGAAGATGGGCAGGTTGCGATTATTGAATTGAATGAAAATCAGGAAGTTATTTTGGCGGAGTATGAATTAATGCACCAAACTCAAATTTCGGGTTTAGCCTTTTATCAATTTGATGATTTTCTGCAATTAGCTTCTTCTAGTTACGATAATACGGCGCAGTTATATGATGTGACTAATCGTAATCGAACGGATAATAAAGAAGATAAAATAACATTAAAAGGTCATCGAAAATGGACTTATGGCATTCGATATAGCGATGACGGAAAATATGTTTATACTATTAATGAAGATAAAACTATTCGAGCTTGGCATACGAATAGCAAGGGAATGGTAGAAGTATTGGGCGAGTTGATGAAGAAATAGAATTTTAGGGAGTAGGCAAAAAATAACCTACTCCTTTAAGAGAAATTACCTTTTGCGTTTTAAAAGCTTTTTTAAAAGAAAATAAAAAATGACTTATAAATACCTTTATAAAATTACTATAGTATTTGTTCTGACTGTGTTTGGATCGTTATCAATGAAAGGACAAGATTGCGGTTCTAGTGTTGTAAGTGAAGCGACGCAATACTATGATATTGGTCAATTTGATAAGGTGATTTCAGAACTAAAAGGCTGTTTGAGTGGCGGTTTTAAAGAAAGTAGTCAGCAGGTAGATGGGTTGCGAATTCTTT
>CAKZLT010000511.1 GCA_937127195.1 uncultured Saprospiraceae bacterium | reverse complement strand
AGAAATAATAATCTGATTGTTAGTTTTTGTACTGCTGATGAGCAGCGGAACAAAAACTAATTATTAGAAAAACAGAAACAAAAATTTTTATATAACAATTATTTTAATCACTAATTAAATTAAAATTATGAGTAAAATTTGGACACTCTTAGTTGTTTTTTGCTTTATAGCTACAGCCTCTTTTGGGCAGCGCTATACAAGTGAGATTTTTTCGGATGTAAGTACATCTCAAGGTATTTATGGTGGGAACATTACCGTTTTGACTGTAGCAGTAACTGGTCAAGTTAGTAAGCAGCCATTACAGTATGAGTTTTATGAGCCTGTTGGCGATACTGAAACAGAACGCCCGTTAGTTATTTTATTGCATACAGGTAACTTCTTACCAAATCCAACGAATGGAGGTACAGGAGGTACAATGAGAGATTCTTTTATTGTTGAAACGGCTTCTCGCTTGGCTAAAATGGGATATGTAGCCTGTGTTGCAGATTACCGTACAGGATGGAATCCATTAGCGCAAACACAGCCTGAGCGTGCAAAAGGGTTAATTCAAGCTGCTTATCGTGGTATTCAGGATGTACGTACTGCTGTTCGTTTTTTCAAAAAAGATTATAGCGAAAATGGTAATTCTTTTGGCGTTGATACAAGTAGAATTACTGTATTTGGTCAAGGAACAGGTGGTTATATCTCTTTAGGTGCAGCTACTATTGATAATTATCAGCAGTTAGTTTTACCTAAGTTTATTGATGCGAATAGCGTACCTATGATTATCACTTCAGTTCATGGAGATATTTATGGAACAAGCTATGGTTCTTTTGGTCAAGATACTTTATGTCTTCCAAATCACGTAGGATACTCTTCGGAATTTCAGTTATGTGTTAATGTAGGTGGTGCGTTAGGTGATACTTCTTGGTTAACTGCTGGCGACCCTGCAATGATTTCATTTCAGACAACTACCGATCCTTTTGCACCTTATGCAGAAGATATATTGACGGTACCAACGACTGGAGATTTAATCGTAGAAGTTCAAGGTTCTTACACTGTACAAGCTAAGGCTAATGCATTAGGAAACAATGACGTAATGAAGTCAGCAGGTTATTCTGATGTTTATACTGATAGAGCTAATATGATTAATGATGGATTAGAAGGTTTATTCCCTTTTGATACACCAACTTGGACTGGCGCTACTGGTAACGTTGAAGAAAGTTCTCCATGGGAATGGTGGGATGCTACTTACTGGTCAACTCAGCCTCACAATAGTTGCCCTGCTGGTGCGCCTTTAAGTGCTTGTAATTCGCATATCATCAACAGTATCAATAATCCCAATATGTCAAAAGCAAAAGCTATGTCTCATATTGATAGTATTATTGGTTACTTTACACCTCGCGCTTGTGCGGTATTAGATTTACCATGTTCAACTGTTTCTGATAAGGAGGTACAATTGACTGATGTTCAGTTAGTAGTTGCTCCTAATCCTGCTTCTAACCGTGTTAGATTTACAGCAGAAGCTGGTAAAAACATCACTGACATTCACCTTTATGACATTCAAGGTCGTTTGGTAAGTGTATATCACAGTATCAACAATACACAGTATGACTTGCAGAGAGATGGTTTAGCGACTGGTCTTTATGTAGCAAAAGTTTACTTTGAAGAAGGTGTTGTTTCTAAGAAAATTATGTTTGATTAGGACATTGTCAAAATAAAGAAAGGGCATATTTGTTAAAAAAATAAATATGCCCTTTTTTATTTTGATTTTAGCATTTTAATCATTAACATTATACCAAGGTATTTTTATAAACAAAAAACATTAATCTGAAACAAAGCAAAACTGCTTTACATTATTTGTAAACTATCTTAAAACCTCTCTTTCTAAGTACAGTAAATTGTTTAATACCTCCATAGGTAATTAAATAATTTTTTTATAAAACCATGATTTTTTAATATCCTTAATAAATATTATTATGATAAACTTAAGTTCTATTCAAACAGGAATATTCAAACAGGAATATTCAAACAGGAATATTCAATTACTAAAAATGTATTTGTCATTTATTCTAATATTTTCATCATTTATAGCTAAAACCCAATATTATATTCCACCTGAACTCAATGAAACAGAGAAACCATCTAAATCACATTATTTTTATCAAAACAAGGGGCAATTAACTGATTTTAATAGTGTGGTAAGAAATGACATAAGCTACTATAATATTAATAACTCCGTCAATTTAGCTCTTTCGGTTAAAGGTAGAGTTTCTTATACATGGAATGTAGAGGATTTACAAGAAGAAGAATTAAAATCATTTAGAATTGATATGTTTCGTAATAACAACGAAACAGGTGTTCAGCCTGTGGCATTAGGTAAGTCTAAGAATTATTTGAATTTTTTCTATCCACACTGCCCTAACGGAGTTACTGATGTAAGAGGATTTGAGCGTATCATTTATCCAGATTATTACAATGAAATTGATTATCATTTAACATCTAATCAAGCGGGCATTAAACATATGTATGTTGTCAAACCTGGAGGAAATCCTAATGACATCGAATTAAGATTTAAAGGACAAGACTCTTTAGTAAATACAATTAACAATTTAGAAATGTATTTAGATGGAGAAACCATCCTCCTTCCAAATGCTATTGCTTATGAAGTTACTAGTTCAGGACAAATAATTCCTAGTAATTGGAGTCCAAATTTTACACTTATTAATTCTGATGTTATCCAATTTAATGTTGGAAATTATAATACTAATAATACATTAGTCTTAGTACAGTCTTCTCCTGTTATTCCAACAGCACCACCTGTTAACAATAATGCTTGGTCAACCTATATTGGTGGAAACAATAGTGATGTGACTAATGGTGTTGATTCTGATGCAAATGAAAATATTGTAGTAGTAGGAACTACAAGAAGTATTAACTTAAACTCCTTTCAACCATCGCCAGGTAGTGGTGTGTTCCAAAGTACTTTAGCTGGTTTACAAGATGCCTATGTAGTCAAGTTCGACAATACAGACAACGAATTATGGGCAACATATATAGGAGGAACTGATGATGACAATGGTGAAAAAATAGTCATAGATAACAATAATGATATATTTATTATTGGGGATACGAAAAGTACAAATCTTCCTACCAAGTGTCCAACTGGAGCTACTTGTAATAATTATTCTGGTCAGCAGGACGTTTTTATAGTAAAGCTTAAAAGCGATGGTTCAGATACTGAATGGCTAACCTATTATGGCGGATCCTTAAATGAAAATGCTGTTGATATAGACATAAATCCGTCTGATGATGTATATTATAGCATTCAATACTTACAGTACCAATTGCCCAACCAAAAGTAAAATAGGAGCTTTCAATGATGCTACATACAATGGTAGTGGAGTTGGTAGTGGCGATGGATTTATAACTATTTTCGATAATAATGGTGTACAAAAGTGGGCTAGTTATTTTGGTAGTAGCGACGGGGATGATATAGGGGGCATCGCGGTTGGTTTAGATAAATTCTTCATACATGGAGATTCAGGTGGTCACCTTGTAGGAAATACTCCTTGTGATGTACCTACTAATGGAGGATTCCCTTTGTGTGATTTTGCTGGTTCTTCTGATTATTTTGACAATCACACTACAAATGATCCTGGATTCATAGTTGGTAAAGGTTTTATAACAGAATTTGATGATTCTTATTCAATGGTCTGGAGTACGTTTTTTGGTGGTAATATAGATGCTGGAAGTGATGGGGCTTCTACTTTTCCAAATAGCGGAGGGATTTCTGTTTATCAAACAGAAACGGAACTTACTATTTATGTGACTGGTGCTATTCTAGGAACGCAATCTAATACTTCTGGATGTTCTGCCGTTACGGGTAGTAATCAAATTCCTCTATGTGGTGGACCTAATAATGTAAATGTGGCACCTCCATCTGGATCAATTGCAAGTTTATACATAGCACGATTTGGTATTAATAGAGATTTGCAATGGTCTACGTTTTATTCTGGAGGTGGTACTAGATTAGCTGGTATTAGAGTTAATGTAAATGATAATGGAATATTTGTAGCAGG
>CAKZLT010000510.1 GCA_937127195.1 uncultured Saprospiraceae bacterium | reverse complement strand
GCTTAATTTTTTAAGCACTTTTAAATAAAAAAATAAAGTTGTATAATGGTGCAACTTATTTATTTTTCTTCACTAATCATTTTACTCAAACAAGAAGTTGTGAACAAGTCAATCAAAAAAGCCTTACCTTTTGTTGTTATTTTAGCAGTGTCAGCCGTTGTTTTTTTTAGTATGAAAGACACAGAATTTTTTAAGCAGATGCCAGGTTCTCTACTGCATGGAGTAGATACTTCTTCCCAAAAAGCTAAAACAGGTGCTTTTGGAGAATTGGTAGGTGGAACAGAAAAAGGTGTACAAGAAGAAGATGTTCCAGAATATATTCGCCGCCCTAAAGTCTTAGAAGATGGTTTTTCTGGTTATAAAATTGAAATCAAAACGAGTTATAATGAAGCATTATCATTGAACGATGAGTTGTTTCAGTCATTTGGCGGTGTCAAAATAGACCGAAGAAAAGAAAATAGTTATACTTATTTGGTGGGTGACTTTAATGATAAAGCATCTTGTGATGAGTATTTCGAGAAGATAATTTCGCCTAAATACCCAAAAGCTGTAAAGGTTAAATATAAAAATGGGGAATTAGTAGAATATAAATAGGTTATTTCTGGTTTCTAGATTCTGCTACCGTTGTTAATCGAAACAAGCGGTAGCAGAATCTAGAAACTAGAATCCAGAAACCATTTGAAAAAGCGAAATTTTAGACAAACCACATAAAATCATAAAGAACCTTTTTTTATTAAAGAAATGATTCCTCCTTGCAAGTTATATAAATTATCAAAATTGAATTTTCGTTCTAATTTTTGAATAGCGATTTGGCTTCTGATGCCTCTTTTACAATAAATAATCACAGGTATATCTCTTCGAATATCATCAACTTCACGGATTACATCTTCTAAAGGAATGTGTTGCCCGCCAATATTAAAAAACTCATGTTCTTCTTCTTCACGCACGTCAACCAACTCAAATTCAGTTGATTGAGATTTCCATTTATCCAAATTCTTTAAAGTAATTTGCTTCATTTCACTAATCTAATATTTTTAAACTATCCTTAATAATTGTCGGAAATTTGTTGTCCTTAGCATAGCGAACTTCCCAACCAGCATCTTTTGCGATGAGTTCGATAAGTTTTAAATTTTCGTAACCATTTTCAATAGCCGTTTCTCTGAGTGTTGTGTTTTTTAAAACTTCATTTTTAATAAAATCAACTGCTCTTTTGTTCAATTTAGTACGTTCTTCCTTCGTATATTCATTAAAATATCCTTCATAAAGTTTTTCATAAATAATCTCAGGCTCAACGGATAAAATTTCAGGCTCAGGTAATTCACTGATAACCAATAGTTTTTTATCAGGAAAAGTCTGAAAAGTCATTTTAGATAAATCAAACCCAACTAAAGCTTTCGCGTTGACACGTAATCGAGCGTCTTGTACAAATAGTGCAAAATTTAAATTAAAGCCAAAGCGTTTTTCCCATTCTCTCGACTTATACACTTCCGAAAAATACCCCTCAACGGTTACTAATTTAGAGACAGTTTTTATTTTTTCTAATAAAATAACGCTTTCTTGCTGCTGCATAGTCTTAGACTCCCAAAGACTATCCAATGATTTTCCAAGTAGAAAACCAGCTATAAAAACAATCAATACGATGATTAAATTAGTAAAAGATTTCATTTTCTTTATTTTAAAGACAAGCGTCGGACACCTTCAAGATGTCCGACGCTTAAATTATATTAAAACTCGCAACTCGAATTTTAATCAAAAAGCATAGATGTTTCCGTCGGGATAGTCAAAACTTCCTCATCATTCATGATGATTTTGGCTAAACCTTTAGTACGCTTCATTTCATATTTATAGAAAAATCGCATCGTAGAAACCTTACTTTCATAGAACTCTTTCGTCTGTGTAGTATCACCTGCTGCCAAAGCTGCTTTCGCTTTATGAGCGATTTTTAACCATTGCCAACCAATGACAACTGTGCCAAATAAGTCCATGAAAATAGTGGCATCCGCTAAGTATCTTTCATAATTACCCTTCATTGCGTGTGGTAAAAGCTTCGCTAAAACCTCTTGAATCAATCCCAAATTCGCGCCTAAAGTTTTGGCACTTCCTTGCAATTCTTCATAAGCCATTGCCGTTTTTATATCTGCTTGAACCAATTCAGCAAGCAATTGTAAAGCTTTACCATTTTGCATGGTAATTTTTCTACCCAATAAATCCTGAGATTGAATCCCAGTAGTACCTTCGTAAATAGAAATAATACGAATGTCACGCAAATATTGCTGCAAAATGAAATCCATGCAGAAGCCATATCCACCCAATACTTGCAAACCTGTGTCAACAGCCTGTTTACCTTTTTCGGCAGGATAAGTCTTAACAATCGGTGTCAATAATTCCAATAATAGATGATTTCGCTCTTTATCTACATCTGCTAAGGTATAATCATAAAATAAAGAAACTTCCGTCATTAATGAAATTGAACCTTCGACAATAGCTTTTTGTAAGAATAACATTCGTCGAACATCGGCGTGTTCGATGATGTTAACTTGTGGCGAATCTGCATTTTTAGAACCGTCGCTTGTCAATTTTCGACCCTGCGGACGCTCTTTTGCATATTGCAAAGAAGCATAATAAGCAGCAGAAGCAATTGCCATTCCCATTCTACCCGTTCCAATTCGGGCTTCATTCATCATCTGAAACATACATTTCAGACCTTTGTTAGGTTCACCAACTAGCCACCCTTGAGATGGACCATCTTCTCCAAACACAATATGTGTTGTACAATAACCGCGCTGACCTAATTTTTCAAATTCACCAGCAGTATATACATTATTATTAACTAAGTCGCCACCTTCGGGCTTTCGCTTTGGTACACAGAACAATGAAATCCCTTTTGTGCCAGCAGGTGCGCCTTCGATACGCGCCAAAACCAAATGCACTATATTTCCAACATATTCGTAATCACCTGATGAAATGAATATTTTTTGTCCTTTAATATGATAAGAACCATCCTCCTGAAGTGCAGCCGTCGAAGTAATATCCGAAAGAGAACTCCCCGCTTGAGGTTCAGTCAAACACATTGTTCCACCCCATTTCATGTCCAACATCTTCGGAACATAAGTCGCTTTGATTTCGTCGGTTGCATACGAAAGCAACAAATGTGCTGCACCTGCCGTCAACCCAAAATAGCCTGGAACGTGATTATTGGCAGCTTCCATAATAAAGTTAGCTGCATTATGAACCGTTGCGGGCATTTGCATTCCACCATCATCGTAATCGAAAGGCGCGCCAACTAACCCCATTTCGCCAGCTTGTTTGACAATTGTCTCGAATTGAGGATGAACAATAATTTTTCCATCTTCCCAATAAGCTGGTTTTTCGTCCATTTCCTTGATATAAGGGAAAAGCTCTTTATCAGAAAAATCTTTAATAGAGTCCAGAAATATATCAATAGTTTCTTTGTCATAATCGGCATAACGCTCAGTAGAAAATAATTGATTGACATTATGCACATCATGTAGTAGAAAACGGAGCGTTTCCATGCTCATATACTTAGCCATAGTTGATTAGTTTTTTTTAGAAGTAGGAGGCGAAATATTACAGCGGCTTGTCGTGAAGGCTTCACGCAACATCTCGCTTCTCATAGCCATTAGACTATTTCACTTCCTGTTTCTATTTTTTATAAAAATGCCTTAAAAATGTGTCCCGTAAAATTAGTGGAAATTGTGCTAAAATAGAAATAGAAAATTTCATGTCACTTGACAGCCAATAATTGCAGATTCGACTACAAAAATTAACTCTATCCCAATTTGGGATTCTTATTGGCAAAAATCAATAAAATAAAAATTAGGCGTTGCAATTTCTACTACAAACTGCCTTTAAGTATGTGAGCAGAAGTAATAGCGTAATTATAAGGAAGTATTTTTCAAAGAAATAGAGCAGAAAAAAGACGAGTTAGGATACGGGATTACTTTTGCTCATGTACTTAAAAGCACTGTATTTTTATATTTTGTATGGTTTTAAAGATTAATATAAAAATGGATGACTCAAATTGTAATTTATTTACAATTTGAGTCATCCATTTTCTTTCTATATTTCTAGTAACTAAGTAGTTTAGTCTTTTTATTCGCTTTTTGACTTGTTAGCTTCAACTTTAGGTTGTGGCTTAGCTTCAGTCTTTGCTTCAACTTTAGGTTGCGGCCTAGGTTTTCTCTTTTTAATAGGAGCTGGTTTTTTTCTCTTTTTAGGAGAAATCATCACAGACATACGACGACCTTCTAGTCGAGGCATTGCTTCTGCTGCACCATAAGCCTCCAATTCGCTCATAAAACGTAGCAATAATAATTCTCCACGTTCTTTAAATACGATTGTACGACCTTTGAATTGTACATAAGCTTTCACTTTTGCACCATCTTCTAAGAAGCCAATAGCATGACGCATTTTGAATTCAAAATCATGGTCATCAGTATTAGGACCAAAACGAATCTCTTTGATAACCGTTTTAACGGCTTTCGATTTGATTTCTTTTTCTTTCTTTTTGCGTTCGTACAAAAACTTACTGTAATCGACCAAACGACAAACAGGTGGTTTAGCTTTAGGAGATATTTCAACTAAGTCTAGCTCACTTTTACTAGCCCATTGTAGGACTTTTCTTGTTTGATAAACACCTGATTCGACAGTTTCTCCTACTTTTTTGCTGACTTCTCCGAGGTTGTTACCTACTAGACGTATTTCTGGGATGCGAATATTACCATTTACTCTAAACTTTGGTTCTTCTTCTCTTCCTCTATTTCTATTGTTGTTATTCCTTCTGCTCAATATTTAAATGTTTGATTAAAAAAAAGCGTTTTTTAAATGATGTGTTTCAACTTTTTTTATGAAAAAAATTAAAACATTTCTAATTACACTATAAAGTAAAGCAAAAAACGCGAATGTATATAATAATAAAAGTTTTTTTCCTATAAAAAGTTCAATAACCAGTTGATTTATAAAATTTTAAGAATAAATCAGGCTTTATTATTAAGGCGTTCCAGTACATTATGAAATTTAATTAGATGATTTTTTGAAAATTCATTGTGAACCTGCAAAGTCAATTGTGTTTTTAATCGACTACTTTTCGGAAAAAGTATTTTAATAGGATTATGAACATAGCCATTATCTTCAAAAAGTAATATTTGTCGATTACGTGTCGGAATTTTGAATAATAGCAATTCGTTGGCATCAGCAGGCAGAGGAATGTCATCATAGCCTTCTTCTGCCAGAAATGTTTGTATCATCTCGAAGCTATGCTGCAAGTTAGAACCAGCAAACGAGGTTTCGTATCGCCAGCCATCACTTAGTCCGCCCATATATTCTTCTCCTGATTCAGGAAAATCATCTCTCATTGCCATTTGTTACCATTCAATTGATTAATTCACAATGTATTCTACAAAAATAACTTTTAAAAGATTAATTCTATATTTTTTTTAAAAAAAATCATCTAATAGATTAAAGAAAGCGTTGTCTTATAGGTTTGATTATCAAATGTTTATATTTTTAAATTGAAATAATTAAACGTGTAATATCTATTCGTTCCTTACTTTAATTTTATCTTTTTAATAATAAAGTTACCAACGTTTTGACCTTGTGTCACTCCGTTTTCGATAGCGGGCATATAATGAATACCGCCATACAAACGACTTACGGCGGCTTCTGCGGATGCTGCATAAAATGATTTGAAACTCCTAGTTGGTAATCCATATTCTTTTTCTGAAGTATCATCAAATGCGAAATTATCACCATAAATACTAGTCAAAGCAACCGATGCGGCCGAAGAAATAACGCTGTGTCCGCTAGTATATTCAGGAAAAGGAGGAGTTTGAAGAAGTGGCTTCCAATTATTATCAATATAACGATTGATGTAAGTTTCTGGTCGGATGAGGTTGCTACGATACTTTTCGTCCCAACAACTAATGAATCCATCAGCTAAAGCAATAGAAGTCAAGGCATAAGAAGCGGTTGTTTCCATAAAGTCAGATTTGGCTTGACGTGAGGCAATTGCTGTAATATTAATCCAGTGACCGCCAGGCGTTATTTTTTTGGTGGCAAACATAACATGTCCTTGATGGTGAGAAACGAAAGGATTACAATCCCAAAACTTAGCAATCGCAATATTTTCTTTAATTTCGTCAGAAAGCTCTTCTAGTTGAACCGCTGAATATTTTTTCCCTTTTTTGTAAGCTTCCATTGCTTCTTGATAAAATAAGCTACCTTTTTTTGTGCTAAAAGCCGTAGGCATTTCTGGAACGAATTGCTGTGCGGAGTCTAACACAAAAGGTCTAATGTCACGCCAGTGAGGTTCGATACCATCCTTGAAATCAGGTGGAGTTGGTTCCCATTTGCCTTCATCGTCTGTTAGGGTATATTTAGAATAGGTTCTTGTTTCGGCATACATATCCGATTTTGACCATTCTATAATATGTTGTGCCATTTGATTACCATAAGTGATTGAATTTTCGTAAACTTTTTGTGGCATCTTAATCGCTTTAAACTCTGCCAATATTTCTTTTTCAAAGTTTGTAATATCGTCTTCAGTAAAGATAAAAGCCTTAGAGGCCGTCAAAAATGCTTGAATACTAGCGAGTGGAAAACAATATTCTTTATTAGGATTTGGTTTAGGTACATTTTTTAAATCAGTCAATTGACCGTCTAAAGATTGATAGATGCTATCGGATTGTGCCATGACTTCATAAGCAGCAATACTTGGATAAGCATAAATACGACTTGCAACAGGTGGTGAAAAAATATTATGAACAATGACATCTGTGAGTTGCTTCATTGAACGATGCAGAAGTTCGGGATTGTTAGCTTCTGCTTGATAATTTTCATTGTATTTTTCTTGACAACTGAATAGCGTCGTAATACTTACAATTAATGATAATATGATTAGTTTTTTCATTTCAATTTAGTTGTATTGAAAAGTGTTTCTTCCTTAAAAAGCACTTTCCTCTTTATTAATTTAATACTAGATATGGATTGGTATGATTACAAAATTAGAAAAAACTAGACGAATTTTTTCGCCCTGTCC
>CAKZLT010000509.1 GCA_937127195.1 uncultured Saprospiraceae bacterium | reverse complement strand
ATAGTGCTTATTATGAACTAGAAAATTTAAGTGAAGCAAAAAAGCAGTTAGAAAAATTCCTCCTTTCATTAGATGAAATTGATGAAAAATCTCACTCTCATTTAATCAATTACCTAGGAAACTTTTGTGAAACAAATGAAGAAAGGCAGAATTTTATTAAAAAGGTAGTCATCAAAAATAAATTTGTTCAAAAAATAGCTGAATATACTTGTAAGGAGAACGAATTATCCCTAGAGCAAAGAAAACAGTTATTGAATGAATGTAAACAATATATTGGTGATAATAATGAATATAAAGTCAGTTTAGCAAACGAATTTTATAGAATTTATTTATATCAAGAAGCTATTCAATTGCTTAAAAACATTGTAAAAATAGAAGAGTTTTCTTTTGAATTAGAGCTTTATATTAGAATTCTTATTCAATCAAAACTAAATGACAAACAACTTTTAGAATATTTAGCATATTGGAGACAAGCAAACTATCCTATTGATTATAGATTTCTTGGTGCTGAAATTGACCTTTTAGCTTCAATAGATGACTGGAAAAAAGTCAAAAAAATAGCTCAATTAGGTTATAAAACATTTCCTAAAGAAAGCTTCTTTTTATATGTTTTGATTTTATCTCTATCAAAATTAAACGAGCATAAAATACTGGAACAGTTACTAAATAACAACTTAGAGGATATTAATTTTTCTCAACATCAAGCTTTTCAGATAATTCAGATTGCCATTCGTAAAAAACGATACAAAATTGCCTTAAATATTTGTTACAAGTTTGCGGAAGATGAATACAATGAGGAAGCTAGGCATGCCTATTTTACCATTGTAAATTTCAAAAATTTTCCCAAAAATATATTTACAAAGTATCAATCAATCGAGAAAGGCTGTTACATTGTACTTCAGATTGGAGATAAGGAAAAAATTATAGCTTTCGATAAGTGTAACCGAAGAGATAGAAGAAAATCACTAGGTAAAACAGTAGGACAAGAAATCATTTTGCAGCAAAATTATTCAAAGGCTACTCCAAAAATAATTGCCATACTTGATAAATATGATGCTCTCTACTGGAAAATTCAACAAGAGTTTTTACAAAATAGAAGCCTATTTGCACAATCATTCCATGCACCAAAAAACATTACAGAGTTTAATAAAATGCTAGTTAAAGAGTTTGGACAAGATGGTTCACTTAAAGAAGCTCATTCTAATGAATTATTTGAAAAGTATTATTCTCTTGAAACTGGTTTTGCTGTATTAGCTAGATTTCATCATAAGTTTCCACTTGATTTCTATAACTACCTAACTTCTAAAAATCAAGAAAATCAAGATTTCAAAATTCTCCCTGCTGTTCGTCTAAAAGATGCTGTAATCAACCTAAATAGCGATTTTATACTTGATTTTACTTCTCTTCCACTTATGATGGAACTCACTAAGGAATTATCAGACATACATTTTAAAAAAAGGTTTTATGTTACTAAATCTTTGATAGATGTTATTGAACAAGAACTCTATTTGGCTGAAAATGAAAGGGAAAGCAAACTCTTTATAAATATCTCATTAAAAGGTGTAGTTCCAATTTTTTACCAAGAAGGACATCAAGAAAAACGAGTAACTTATTTAAGAAATGTTCTTAAATGGATTGATGAATATTGCACTTACAGACCTATATACGAAAAAGTTGAAGTACTAGGAGAAATCAAGCGAGAAATAGCTTTTGGGAATAACGAAAGGATGGAAGCAATGATGTCAGATACATTTTCTGATTATTTGATGGATATTGCCTTTTTAAGAGATAACCCAAGTATGTGTGTGCTTTCAGATGATTTATTCTTTTATGATTTTTTGAAAGATAAAGGAGGTATTATCACTTCTGAATTATTTTTAAGAAACTACTTTGGATTGCAATATTATGAGAAAAATATACTTCCCATATTCTTAAAGAAGAATTATTTTGGTCTAATTCTAAGTGAAGATATTCTAATTCAAGAATTTGAAAACCATATAGCTAACCTGTCTGATAATCGCTTTATGCTTTGTCTAAAAAGCATCTCACTCTATCATTCAAAAAATGGTATAAGTACTATGTTAGCTATTAATTTATTAAAAAGAATATATCAAAAGCCTTTGACTTTGGAAACCAAACAAAAATATAGTTATCTAATATTTGATAGCCTATTAGATAAAATTCCACGAAATCAAAATCAAAAATTCTACATACATACTTTAAAAATGCTCAAAAAAGAATTTAGATTACGACAAGATGTTATCGATTTTGTAATAGAAGACTTTAACCATTCATGGAAAAAATATAAAATAGATTAAAGGCTATTCTCCCGAATTAGCCTTTAATAAAGTACCTGTTACTAGCAGTCCAACCGCAGCATTACCAGCTTTAGGATTATCTGAAAATAAAGCTAAAAGTCCTGCTCCTATACCTAGACCAATAGCAACACTTCCTGCTTTATCAACTTGACCACTATAATTAGAACCGTAGTGCACCCAATTTTTGAAATGCTCACAATTGTTTGAAAAAAAATTATAAGCCTCCTCTCCAACCCTAGAAATAGCTCTTCTAATAGCATATTTCCGTTGGTCTTCACGCCCAGGGAACTTCTGAATTTCTGTTGGCTCTAAGGTATGTAAAAAGACACTCAACTCATGTTGAGGAATTTCTTTTACTCCGCCCCAATAATTGGCAAGAAAAATAGGTTGATTATCCCTGTAACCAAGAAAAATAGCGAAATGGTCAACCATTCCTAAAAACTTCTTTCTTAAAACTACTGCATCTGCAGGTCGCAAATTATACTTGTATATAAAACCGTATATGTTCATAATATTTATTTTTCCACAAATATAGGAGCTAAATAAACTTCTATATTTGCGACAATCGCCTTTGTCGCATGATTGTCCTATTTATTGTTTAGGTTTGACATTATTAACTTCTTCGCTTTACCTCTCAAAATCAAATAGTTATCTTCATTTCTCTTCAATTTTTCATGAACTTTATTTGGTGCTTTTTTATATAAATTGAAATATTGATTATCCACAGCATATTGAAAAAGTGGTGCAAAATGACCATTTCCTCCCTTCACCAAAATTAGTTTCTCCTCTTTTAAAATCTGAAAAATAACAAACAATAAATCTTTTTTATCAGGATTACATTGAATAACTAACTCCTCTTTTACAGGCTTGAACATCTTTTGAAACTCTCGTTTACTATGAATAATATTCATTCCTTTCATATCGCCAATAATGCAATCTAGTTCTTCTTTATCTTCTCTATTCCAATCATAATAAATTGGCTTAAATAATTTGATTTTTTGACGTGGTAAAGTTTCATGCTTATCAAAATGAAGGTATTCTTCTAACTTTTGAAAGTTAAAACCACCAAGTTCACAAGCATTTTGTAAACTTATTTTTATATCTGATAACAATTCTTTTCCATTTGGTAATGTGGCAATTTTTGCAATGATTTCAATAAAGAAATCACTCAATAAATATTCGATTTTCTTTTTATCAGAAACATTTTTAATTTTTCTAATCTTGTTATTTACGGCTGTTAATATATTTCCAGAAATATTCGGTAATTGCTTAATATTACCTGTTTTCAAACAATCATCAATCATTTTTAATGCTTGCACTATCAATTCATCAATCTGAAATTCAACAAGAATGCTAATTAATACTTCTGGTTCGTGATATTTTTCTCTTATAGTCTTGTGTAATGCGTTAATCATCTTCTATTCTTTTTACTATGCTCCAAAGTTATATAAATATTTAACAAGCACAATTATAAAACAAAAAATGTTATATTTGAAACAAATAGGTAACAATGAAGCAATTTCTTAACCATATAGACAAATTCCTTTATCCATTTTTTGCATCACTCGCAACTGGAATAGCTTCTCATTTCTACCCAAAAGATTATCTAAAAATTGCATTAGCAGCAGGTTTAGGTTCTTTTACATGTTCATTACTATTGATGCAATTAAAAAAACTCTATAAGAGAAAATCAGAACAAGTATTTATAACAATATCATCAATTATCATCATCATTGTTTTTACTATCGCCTCTTTTATTACACTTCAAAACTTACCTAAACCAAACTTCTTAATATCTACTAGTTTATCATTAGTAGTAGGTTTAACAACTATTCATATTCTAGATTTTATTTTAAGATGGAGTAAACGTAGTAAGATTACTTTAATAGTAACCTTACTATTAACTTTAGTTTTATTTTTCTCTACTAATTTAGCTAGTATCATAGATATTAGTTTCTCTTTAATTACCATATTTATGGTAGCATTTTTTATACTTGTATGGTATATACTCATAGATAGAGAAACAAACATTTTTTAATTGACTTAAAAAATGTTAAGTTCTTTTACAAAGAATTTAATTTTTTGTAGAAATACTTGTCTGTAAACCATTTTATTCATTTTCGGAAAAAGAATAAAAGCCTTCCTTAGTAATTATCAAATGGTCAAGAAGAGCAATTCCAATAAATTCCAGTCCTCTTTTTATTTTTTTGGTTGTTATCTTATCATCTTCTGATGGTAAAAGTTCTCCCGATGGATGATTATGACCAATAATTACAGAACTAGCTGTTGATTGTAATGCAACAATACCTAAAACTTTTACATCTGTAACAACAGATGTAGTTCCTCCTGATGCAAGTTTATAAAAACCAATAAGTTTACCACAATTATTAAGACAGAGCATAATCATTTCTTCTTTCCAATCTATAGTATCAGCATTAAAAACTTTTTTAAAAACATCATAAGCATCTTTTGCATTTTTAATTTGATGCAACTCTGAATACTTCTTATTTTTTAATTTTATTGATACTTCAATTTCAGAAAAGAACATACTTTTTTTTAAAAAAATGAGTAAAACCTAAACATTAAAATAAGGGTCAAAATGAATAATTGCTACCCTGTCGTCTGACATTTCACCATCTTTCTTATGATGAAACCAAATATGATTTGCTCCTCCACCAATAAATAAAGCCCTATAGTTTTCACGAAGCGGATAAAGTATTTCTTTAGCTTTAAAAGCTAAATTTAGATGTTTGATTTTATCAAATAAATCTTCTATCTCTTTTTTGTAATCTGTTTCACCTTCAAATTCTAAATTTGGAAATGTATCTAGTTTAGGCATAAAAAACTATTAGTAGTATGAGACTACATCAATAAGTAAAATTTGACTAAACTATTTTTTGGAAAATACCACAGGTAAAAGGAAAAGATGTTTTTCATT
>CAKZLT010000508.1 GCA_937127195.1 uncultured Saprospiraceae bacterium | reverse complement strand
ATATGTAACAATTGTTTGATTAACTCCTTGATTATTATTAGCCATCAAAACGTTAGCAAAAATGGTTAAAATAAAAATTATTGTTATATTTAAAGTATTGGTTTTCATCTTATTATATAGTTAATGTTGTTTTTTTAATGCGTCTTATACTATACATATTGAAATAAGCGTGCCAACTTTTTACAACTCTTCATATTTTAAAAAAAATCAACTATCTAAAACCAACACAAACAACTGACAATCAACTAATTAAAACACACATAATTAAATTTATTTTTTTATTCAGATTTGTGACTGTCATTATTACTCATTTTAATCAAATAGCCTACTAGAACTATATTTTACAATAAAAAATATATCTAAACTCTTGACAATCTTACCTTTATTGTATTGAGCATTTTAATTGGCTATTTTTAATAAAAAAAGTCATTACCTAATCATGTTGATTGGATAATAACTTTTTTCATAAAAACACCATTCTAGCAAATGATATTATTTTAATTTATACTCTTTTACTTTTCTAATAGTCATTCTGTAACTTACGCCCAATTCTGCCATTAGTCCGCTAGCTTCTGGAATTGACAAAAAGAGATACCTAATCCCAAAACTTAGATTTAAATTGTTTTCAAATAAAGAAGGTTGTCCATAGTAGTAAGTTGGACGCTGCTTGCTTAGTCTGATTGGATAATTGACTAATATCCCTGGACTCCAGCCTTTTAATTGAATCCAATTCTCGTCGTCAGTTCCTAGTCTTTCCGTAATATTTTGGCTAGCAATATTTAATTCAGCTTGAATATCAATTTTATTAATCGATTTTCCGAATATAAGTCCGACCAATAATGTAGGTGGTGCGCTAAGCTGCTGTCTAGTATTATTTAGTGGATATTGTTTTTTGAGTTGATTACCATATATATTCATATTGAGTCCATAGAGATAATTCTTACTATCAGTATAGGATAAGTTCATTTTCATTCCTCCTCCCAACTTTAGATAATCGTAAGGCTTTCCTATGAATTGATTAATCATTCCTCCGAATATAAGGTCTAAATGAGAATTGTCTAACGTTATATATTCAAAATCCTCCAAATTAGCCTCTTTATAGGCACTTCCTTGTAACAACCCCAACTTATTTGAAGTCATTTGATAAGTTGGAAAAGTCAATTTCATAAAATAGATAGATTCTTCTGGAATACTATTTTTGATGCGAGGATTAAAGTTTTCAATTTCCTCCGTTTTATTGATTAAGCTATCAATAATAGTTTTGTTATCAATTCCATTCACTTCTGATAAGGTTGCTTTCCCTTTTTTATCAATCAAAAAAATGAATTCAATCTCTTTATCCTTTAAAAGTAGTCGCTGTGCTTCCGTGAATTCAATTCCATAATATTTAATGGCTAACCCATTAACACCTTCTTTGGGAGATACTTCTTGATTTTCCTGAGCTTGAAGATTCAATGCAAGCAAACACAGGACAATTGTGGTAATGAGACTATTCTTTTGGCAAGCTGCTTTTTTATAAAAAAACAAAAAAGAAATAAGGCGATGATATTTATATCTTCTGGTTATCATTTTACAATATGTTTTTGGGTCTATATGATTTGAGTTGGTCATCAGTACTTTTTTATCGTTTCTCTAAACCTTATAGGTTTTTAAAACCTATAAGGTTTGATATAACCTATTTTTTAAAAATATAAACCAACCTAAATCATATAGAGCCATGTTTTTTTTAAAATTTCTATTCATATTAAAAATAAGAAATAGAAAAATGATAAACAACTCCTCAATAATCAATTTACTCCATCAGAGATACACGATAAACAAAAAAAGGGACTTTCTTACGAAAGTCCCTTTTTATCCAATTAATAAACAATTACAAAAAATTAAAAACGATTATTTGAATTTTACTTGCTCACCTTTTTTGTACTTAGCTCCTTTAGCTTCTGTAAATCTAGGCTTAACAATTTTGTTCATATACTTTTCTAAAGCTTCTTTAGTTTTAAAATCACCTAGTAAGTAAGTGTAGCTGTTATGAGTTCTTCTTTCAATAACAATTCCACCAAACTGCTGAAATAATTTGTCAGTTAATTCTAAAGGGCGGTTAAAAACAGTTACCAACTCAATTCTGTAACCACTATAGTTATCAGTCATCATTTTTGGCTTTCTTACAAACTCAGGACTATTAGCCATTTCAGCTTCATCTGCGAAAGCAGATTTAGCAGTTCCAACAACTTCACCAAATGCACCAGTTGCTTTAGTCATTTTGTTACTTGCTCCAAAAATCATATCCATATCTGTAGTATCAGTTATTGATGTAATGTTGTTAGCAGTTGCATAATTAGCAGTTAATAATGCGATGATGATAAAAGCGATGTTGAAGATTTGATTTTTCATTATTTGTAATTTTTTGTAATTGTTTATTAATTGTTTGGATACTTACTATAATGTGAAAACCGTGCCAAAACATCACACATAGATTATAAAGCCCCCATTAACCACCAATCAAAAAAATGGTTTATTCCAAATATTATTCTAATAAACAAACAAAACAAAGCAACAAAAGAATTAAAAACCAAACAACTATTAAAAAACAAAATATAATTCTAAAATATTTATTTCAAAACAAACCCAATTCAAGCCAAACTCTTGTCACATTTCAGCCTTTTTTATCACAAAAAAAACCATATAACATATTTATATATATGTGACTATCAAAAAGTGTAAAAAACAACTAAAACACACTCATTAGCTATTTATAATATATATTTAGTTTGTATTTTTACTTAAATTTCAAAAAACACAACAATCTGATAATCAACAACATACGCTTTTAAATTAATTTCTATCTTTTTAATCACCCTATCTTTTTTTATTTTTATTTTTATTTCGATGGTCACAACCCTTTTTTTTCGCCTTACAATTGAACCTCAATTAATATTCTATCTTTTTATATATTTTAGCTTTTTCGCCTAAAAATCCGTTTTTATTTTTTAGGAAAACATCAGTAAAAATTCCCAACTTTAGACGAAAAATACCAATTTGATATAAAAAGAGACAAATACGAATAGTTCTTTAACTATTCATATTTGTCTCTTTCATAATTACTACTACTATATATATAGCAGTAGCTTTATAAATTCTTACTCTCTAGTCATCTGTTTAATAGTATTTCTTCCTAACTGATAAGCATGTACTTCATCAGGGCCATCTGCTATTCTCAGTACTCGAGCATATATCCACAGACCAGCTAATGGAGAATCTTGACAAACGCCCATTCCTCCAAATGCTTGAATAGCTTTATCAATCACCTTACAAGCCATCGAAGGAACAGCTATTTTTATCATAGCCACAGCATCTTTTGCGCCTTTGATACCATGACGGTCAATTTTGTCGGCTGCTGCCAAAGTTAATAATCGAGCTTGTTCAATCTCACAGCGTGACCAAGCTATATCTTGACGAATACTACTATGTTCTCCGATTTTTCGTCCAAAGGTAGAACGCTCCGATACTCGCTGACACATTAATTCTAATGCTCGCTGTGCTGCACCAATCAATCTCATACAATGATGAATCCTTCCTGGACCAAGGCGACCTTGTGCAATTGCAAAACCTTGACCCTCTCCTACTAAGATGTTTTCAACTGGCAATCGAACATTTTTCAATGCAATTTCGGC
>CAKZLT010000507.1 GCA_937127195.1 uncultured Saprospiraceae bacterium | reverse complement strand
TTATTAAAAAAAGCGAAGTGTCGAGGTAGGTTTTTAAGTAATTAGTAATAATGAACAATTAATAATTAGGATAGCGTGAAATTCATTTGTAGTAATTACATGGAGTTACCTTTTTATAAAAAAAATGTAATTATTCAGAAAAGAAAGACGAGACTGCCCTTTGGGCTATAAGAAGCGAGACTTGTCTGCAAGAGGCAGACCTGCATTTGCTGAGAGGTCGGGCAGGTGTAATTTTTTCTGCTTCACGTCCTATCTCGCTTCTCACAGCCCGAAGGGCGATCTCATGTCCCGCTTCTGAATAATAACAAAAAATTGATTGTTCATTTTATTTTCTAAAGGGAAATTATTAATTATTAATTGCTAATTATTAATTAAAAAAACTATGCTAGATTGGTTGGAAGACATAGGAAGACGTAGCATTCAATTTGTCCTTTTTGCGATAGGATTTGTCTTATTATTCTTAGGAATAATAATCTTTTGGCAAAACTTAGGAATGGCAATTCGGATAGGATTGGTGATTATATTGGTATTTTGGGCGTATGCACTTTTGCGTAAAGTCCTTAAAAATATATTTTTAACCAACCGATTTTTTATGGTTTTGGGCGGAATTATAGCCTTGTTTTGTGCGAGTTTCGTTTGGGATGTCTTGTTTTCGGTAGGGCAGACAATGTTGATAATGTTTACTGCAATTGCGATTGTTGATGCTTGGATATTATTCCGCACAACAGATTTGAAGGTCAAAAGAACTACTCCTAAGTTGATGTCTTTGGGAGATGAAAATTCAATTTATCTGACTGTAGAGTCTATGTCAAATCTTGCATTATCATGTAATTTGATTGATGAAATCCCTGTGCAATTCCAAGATAGAACGTTCAACTTATCTTTTTCTCTTGAAGCAAATGAAGAAAAAAAACTGTCCTATGATTTAAAACCGACTTCTCGTGGCGAATATTTATTTGAAGATATTCATCTTTTTATAAAAAACTCAATCGGTATCATAGAACGCCGAATAAGCTATGAACAGCCAGAAAATGTGCCTGTTTATCCTTCTATCATTCAAATGAAGCAGTTTGAATTAAAATCTTTTCATCAGTTTTCTAATGATAAAGGTGTTAAAAAGATGCGCCGAATTGGTCATAGTTATGAATTCGAACAAATCAAAAATTATGTTCGTGGAGATGATTATAGAAGTATCAATTGGAAAGCGACAAGTCGTAGAGCGCAATTGATGGTTAATCAATTTCAGGATGAACGTTCGCAGCAAGTGTATTCGATTATAGATAAAAGTCGAACGATGAAAATGCCGTTCAATGGTTTGAGTTTGATGGATTATGCGATTAATACAAGTTTGGTTATCTCAAATGTAACACTTCAAAAACATGACCGAGCGGGCTTATTAACTTTTTCGGATAAGATAGGCGCGATTGTCAAAGCAGAGCGTAAAACAAATCAACTCAATCGGATTTTGACGACTTTGTATCGAGAGCAAGAACGTGATTTGGAAGCTAATTATGAATTGTTGTATAGTTGTGTTCGTCGATTTGTACAAGGAAGAAGTTTACTCTTTTTATACACTAATTTTGAAAGTCAATATGCAATGGAGCGTGTTTTGCCTATTTTGAGAAGGCTTAATAATGTCCATTTATTGGTCGTTGTTTTTTTTGAAAATACAGAAATGAACGAATATGTAGAAGAAGATGCTTCGACTGTTCAAGATATTTACTACCAAACTACGGCACGACAATTTTTAACCGAAAAACAACAAATCGTCTATAAATTGAAGCAATATGGTATTCAATCTATTCTAACGAAACCAGAAGATTTATCTATCAATACGGTGAATAAATACTTGGAAATGAAATCTCGTGGATTGATTTAGAGTTGATTTTCACGCAGCGTTCGGGGAGAAGCCAAAAACACTTTGTATTCTCTGGTTTTCCCCGAACCCTGTGTGAAATAAAAGCTAAATAGCTCCTTCAAAAATGGCTAAAGCTTCTTTGAATTTTGCTAAGAGTTCTGGATCGGTTATGCCTTCTTCTGCATTAAAATTTTTGTTGAAGAAAGGTAATGAAAAGTTAGATTGAGTTGCTTTATTCATAAATTTGAATTTATTCACAGCAATATCCAAAACGGTAGCACCACCACGACCACCAGGAGAAGTTGCAAGTAAAAGCATCGGCTTTTCTTCCCAAGTTGTGCCTTCCATTCTTGATAACCAATCCATTACATTTTTGAATGCGGCAGAATACGCGCCATTATGCTCGGCAAACGAAATGATGATACCATCAGCATTTTTGATATGTTGTTTCAGATCGTGTGCTAATTGCGGAATACCGTCGGCTTTTTCGCGGTCGATACCATAAATAGGCATTTCAAAATCATTCAAATCCAATATATTAGCGATACTGTCTTTGACTTGATTGGCTGCAAAAGTTGCTAATTGCTTATTAATCGACGCTTTACTATTACTCGCACCAAATGCGACTATTTTTTTTCCCATAAGTTTTTCTTTTTTTATAAAACCTATTGAGACCTTAAATAGTTTTGCTTTAGTAGATTTTTTATATTTACAATATGGAAAATAAAAAGAAAACAGCATTGATTGCAGGTGCTTCGGGATTAGTTGGAGGTCACTGTCTAGCGACTCTATTAGAAAATGATAACTATTCAAAGGTCATTAGCATCGGAAGAAGAGCGTTGACAATTACGCATTCTAAATTAGAACAACACATTATTGATTTTAATAAATTAGAATCTTACCAAACTTTATTTGAAGTCAACCACGTTTTTTGTTGCCTTGGAACGACAATTAAAAAAGCTGGCTCAAAGGAAAAATTCCGATTAGTTGACCAAGTTTTTCCTATGAAAATGGCTCAATTAGCAAAATTAACTGGAGTAGAAGTCTATTCAATTGTGACGGCGATGGGCGGAAACCCAAAGTCTTCTATTTTTTATAATCAAGTAAAGGGAGAAGTAGAACGTGATTTGGAAACTTTGGATATACCAACCGTTCATGTTTTGCAACCTTCGTTGTTGCTTGGTGATCGGAATGAAAGACGAACAGGTGAAGCAATTGCACAGGCTTTATTTAAAGTGATTAATCCGCTTTTTGTTGGAAAACTAAAGGCTTTTAAAGGAATTCCTGGGAAACAAGTCGCGGAAACGATGGTGCGTTTGTCGAATGATGGCTCAAAAGGTTATCAAAAACATCCTTCTAATTTGCTTTGGTAGTGAGTTGTTTCTCGCAGAGTTTTGAGAGACACAGAGTGCGGAGAGGTGTTTTTTGCTTTTGGTGGTGAGTTGTTTCTCGCAGAGTTTTGGGAGGCGCAGAGTGTTTTTGATTGGCTGTTTTTTTAAAGTATTTTAATGAAAATGAAATATATACCTACTATTAGTTCGACGATTTCGCCTAGATATTTAGCTTCATTTCTTAAGGAGCAATATGGATTGAAAGATGCTTCTTGTAAAGTTATTAGAATAGGTATCAATCATACTTATTTGGTAGAAACGGATTTTGAGAAATACATTTTGAGGGTTTATACTCACAATTGGCGTTCTCAAAAAGAGGTTGAAGGAGAAATGGAATTGTTGAGTTGGCTAAAAAATAAAGTTTCGGTTTCTTATCCGATTCGAGATAAAAATGGTGATTATATTCAAAAGATGAATGCTATCGAAGGAGAGCGTTTCATGGTTTTATTTTCGTATGCAAAAGGAGAAATCGTAAGAAATCCTTCCGAAAAAATTTGTTATACGCTAGGTCTTGAGATGGCAAAAATGCATCAAATAACATTAAATAAGCAATTACCTAGAAAAGATTATAATACTGATTCTTTAGTTGGCTGGGTGCATGATGCTGTTCAATCACACTTTCCAACCTCAACAAATGAATTAGAATATATTCAGAAAGCGCATCAACTCTTATCTGACCAGTTTAAAAATGCTGATTATAATGCCTTAAAAAGCGGGATTATTCACTTAGATTTATGGTCACAGAACTTCAAAATTCAAAATGATTCGATGATTACATTGTTTGATTTTGACAATTGTGGTAATGGTTGGTTCTTTTTAGATATTGCTTATGCTGTGATGCTTTTATTTAAAGAAGAACCAGATAAAGCTATTTTTGAAAAAAAGAAAGCAAGTTTTTATCGAGGTTATGAGTCGATTTTAGCCATTTCGGAAGAAGAGAAACGACTAGTACCTTATGGCGGATTAGCAATTTGGTTACATTATACGGGCATTCATGCGATACGATTTAATGATTTTTCTAGCTTATTTTTTAGCCCTGCTTATCTGAAAGCGTGGCTTCAAATCGTCAATAATTGGATGATTTATAATAAAATAGAAGTATAAGGGATTATAAAATGAAGCAACTAACTTGGAAAGCAATATTGCCACTGACTATTATCAGCTTTTTCTTTGTCTCAAAATGGTGGTATGTTTTACCTATTGATGCACCAGATACAATGATGGGTGGTTTTCCTTTGATTTGGGTAAGTGATGCTTGGCATACTTCGTTG
>CAKZLT010000506.1 GCA_937127195.1 uncultured Saprospiraceae bacterium | reverse complement strand
GAGGCTTCGGCTCAAGTACCTGGCTATCAGGGCAAACGTTTTATACTCAAAATTGATCCACTTTCTCCACTTTATCAAAAAGGAATTATTGCAAGTATTGATTACGTAATCGCTCGTCGATTGGCTTTCTCTGCAAGTTATCAATATTCTAATCGAGATTATACACAGCGCATTTCTGCCTATAAGAGAACTTGGGGAACTTTTCCCAAAAATAAAGGCAACATCAAAGACCATCAATTTGGAGTTGAAATTCAATTTTATACCAATCGTTCTATTCCTGCACCAAAGGGAAGTTATATTTATATAAATTATTTTCAAGGACTAGCCAAAGCTACGGGGGACGTTTACAAGCAATCAGGAAGCGAACTCCTCACGCCTTATACTATCGAAAACCTTAGAAGTCAAATTAGCGCAATTGGTCTTGGTAACAAAAGTATTGCATGGAATATTGTAGTATTAGAGTTTGATTTTGGCTTAGCACTTGGAAATTTGGTTATACCAGAAGGAGTTAATGATAGTACAGTAATGAGTTTTCAGAGCTTTACTGACCGTTATGGCCCTAATTTGTATAGCTTTGGCAAATTGACTGGAAATGGCGGAATGGGGTTAACTGGGCATCTTAAGATTGGCTTTTTGCTCTTTTAATTTAAGTATTAAAAAGAAATTTAATAGCGGACTTTCTTCACTTCAAATAGAAATCTTTCCTTTTTATCCAATAATTTTATTGTAATTTTAAAGCACTTTTTACGTTAAAATGTAAAAGGGTTTCAGTTATTTTAAAAATAATCGCCCGTTTCAGAGTTAAGCGCAGCATCTCTGAAATGTAAGCTATCTATCACATACTTAAACGCATCTCTGAAACAAGCGATTATAGAAAGAGCGCTGAATAGTAATGAAAAAAAACCAATTCTAACAATATGAATAAGTTATTTATCACTTGTCTTCTTTTAGGTTTTTCCCATTTTTTATTAGCTCAATCGGACTCTACTGCTCCAATGTCTTTGAGCGAAGGAGGACTTTTTGAACAAGACAAACTTCCTGTTTTTAAAGGCTGTACAGGAATGGCGGGCGAAGCTTGTACGCAGCGTCGAATGTATGAATTTGTTAAGAAAAACTTGAAATATCCAGAAATTGCAAAGCAAAAAAACATTGAAGGAAGCATTATGCTACATTTTACTATTGATGAAAAAGGTAAAATGATAGACCTCAAAGCACTTAATGATATTGGTGGAAATTGTCAAAAAGAAGCTTTGCGATTGATAGAAGAAATGAAATGGAATGGCTTGGAATGGTTAGCGGGCGAACGGAAAAAGGTAGCTAAAAAAACTAAAGTTTGGTATGTAATTTATTTTGAAAAGACGGAAGTTCAACGTCCTGCACCAGCTTTTCAGATGGAATTTGAATCTGGAAAAACAGAACCGACTTTTTCGTCAGGAGATGAAAAAATATATACAACAGTTGAAAAAATGCCTTTATTCCCGTATTATGAGTGTGAAACGGTGATTAATCGTGGAAACACGAATGCCTATGAAGCGAATCGATGTGCTGATAAGGCGTTTAAAAAATATTTGAAGGAAAAAGTTAAGTATCCCAATGCTGCTTTTGGTCAAGGAATAGAAGGAACGGTTGTCGTCGCATTTGTGATTGAGCGAGATGGAAGTTTGACAAATGTGCGATTGGTGCAAGACTTGAAAAAAAGCTGTGGACAAGCGGTTCTGGATGTAGTAACAGAAATGCAAGAGTCCATTCGTTGGATTCCTGGAATAGTAGGAGAAGAGACAAAGCGAGTTAAATATTTTTTGAGTTATCGTTTTGATTTAAAAAAAGAAAAGACTAAACGTAATAATACCTCAAGCTCAACAGATGAATAGATATAATATTTTTTTGATGGGATGTTTTTTGCTGCTGCTGAGTGGCGAAATAGTTGCGCAATCAAGTGAAATTAATTTGCCATTTTTGTTAGAATGCGAAAAAATGAATGCTGATGTAAGATTTACTTGCTCAGAAAATAAGTTGTTTAGGTATGCTCAAAATAAATTGAAATATCCAAAAGCTGCATTGGATAACGGGCTAGAAGGCGTTGTCGTAGTATCTTTTATTGTTACGCAGAAAGGGAAAATTATTTCGGTTAAATGTGAAAAGGATATTGGAAATGGTTGCGGAAAAGAGGCTATCCGAATCATTGAGACCATTAATGATAGTAAATTGAAGTGGGAAGCAGGTTCGAAAGACGGCAAAAAAGCGAGTTTTCAAGTATTAAATTTTCCTGTTTTTTTGACCTCACTCCTGTTAAACATCAGCTTCCTAAACTAGAAGTCATTTTTTTTAAAAAAGAAATAACACCTATTAGAATAGGAAAAAAGAAAAAGAAAGCTATACAGGAATTAAAAAGCAAAGATAGATTAGTACCTAAAATTAAGGAGGATACAAGTTTGTATCTTGAAGTTGATAGATTTCCAATATTCCCAGGTTGCCAAAACGGAGGCCCATTTAAGGATGCACTCAAAGCCGAAGATTGCTCAAAAATGGCTTTGAATAGTTATATTTATAAAGTTCTAGAGTATCCCACACGCCCTTTTTCGGAAGGTGTTGAAGGTATTGTTCAAGTCAAATATACAATTGAAAAAAATGGAATTATTTCTAATATAAAAATAACTAAAGGACTTCATCCAGCTTGCAATCAAGCAGTTATTGATGCATTAGAAAGTATGAATGAGAGAAATATTCGCTGGAAGCCAGCTATTAAAAATGGAAAACCCGTTAGATTAGAAGAAAGAATGCTTATTCGCTTTAGTATTACCTCCGAAAAGGAACGACGCGCTAAGAATGGATATTAAAATGCAAAAATACCGTGATTTTTGATTCTAATTATAAAAAATAAAACTGTTGCGATGTGATTGGTGATTGGTGATTGGTCAATGCCTAAAAATTGACCAATCACATCATCAATAATTTTAATAAAAAAAAATTTTTAGCGTTTTCTGCAAAATTTTTCAAAAAACTAAATTAATTTAAAAGACAATTGTCCAACCCTCGTCGCTAGCCTGATTGCGCGAATATGAGACCATGTCCATCAAATCACCTTCGTGATCCTCTAGGTTAATGACTCCGCCAGTATTTCTTAGGCTCATTCCTCCTTTCGAAAGTTTAATTGTCGAAGTCGCACCAGCAGGAATAATGACATCAATAGGCGTTCCTTTACCACTTTTGCCTTCGATTCTCCAACCTTTTAGGTTTACATCTTCTGGATTCGTATTTAGTAAAGTAACCGTTTCATTCCCCGAATCTCGCCCTATGGGATTAACTAAAGCAGCTATAATTCTGATGCTTAATTCGGTCAATTTTTTAACCTCGACTGCTGTTTTTTTAATTGCGACCACTTTTTTTGTAGTCGTTTTAGTTTTGGTAGCGACTGTTTTGGTGACAGGTTTAGGTGCAACGGGCTTCGTCTGTCGGATAACTTTGCCGACTTGACTTTTATCTACAATCTTGACAAACTCAGGATAAAACGTAATCATCTGATTACCGTTTCTATACATCACAAAATTGTATTTAGCACCATTAATAACGCCTTCCTTAGGCGCGCGCGCACGTTGACTAAATCGAAGCGCACCCAATGCCATCAAACCTTCAATGCTACAACCATTAAAAAAACCTCCTGCCTTCTTATATAAAGGTACTCTTTCGCCTTTTTCATAATCCAAAGCTTCCCATCTAAAAGCAATAGTTGAAGTTTCGGGAACTTGCAAATCAGCTCTATCCGATCGCGTTCCCATATAATGAATATCATCACGATACAAGTAATCATGCGAATCATCAAGGTAATATTTATACCAAAAATGATAACCACTAACGTATTCGTTTTTTTGCTCACCGACAACCAAATGCTCGAATCCTGTACAAGCAGGCGCACTTCCAAGTCGATAAGGGGTGAAGTAAATAACTTTCAGAACGTTGTACCAGCGAGAAATAGGGAATGCTTCACCTGTTTGAGCCGTTAAGTAATCTCTAACAACCTTCATGGGTTTGGTATCAACGATGGCTTCTAGCAAATCATGGATTTCTTGATTTTCGGAGTAAGAACTACGCTCATATTTACTTCTATTCAATCGGTAATTATTGAATAATAATCGACAGAGTTGATAGGTTTCTTCTTTGTGTTTTGGTATCACGACTTTGGGAAATAGTTGATGTTTTCCGCTGGCGCGTCGTTGCTCATCAATTACAACATATCCTGTTGCTTCGTCGCCTTTTTGTCCTTTTAAAATGGGTTGTATGCCATTACCTGCTTGGTCAGCGTCCCATATTCTCTGATAGATGTCCATATATTGATAGGTAAAATATGATTAGGTTTGTTACGACTCTAAAGATAGAAAAAGATAATAAAGGTTCTTGAATATTAGACTTTATTCTAAATATTTTTTTTGGGTTTTTGAGAAATTCCGTGGTTATTAGTTTAGGGAGTAGGCAATAAATAACCTACCACAAAGAACGACATTGTTTTTTATTTAAACAAGTC
>CAKZLT010000505.1 GCA_937127195.1 uncultured Saprospiraceae bacterium | reverse complement strand
GAAAAATAAAGTCGCTATATCGGGTACATTATTTATTTCCTACTCCCTAAGTAACTTATGTTGCGCAAGACTTTGTAATATAGCCTTTTGTTTGGTGTATGGAAATCACCGAGGTTTCGGGACACGCGCTGATGAACAAGTTCATACGCTGATTGCTTCGCAATTCGCAGATAATCGCGGATTACAGATTGGCTACCGCTGTTTATTGCTAATAGCGATAGCCATCCCGTAATTCGCAACTCGTTATACAAACGCAGCTAAAGAACGTTCAATAATACTCAAACAATCTTTAACTTGCTCTTCTGTGATAACCAAAGGTGGCGCAAGACGAATTTTGTTACCATGTGTTGGCTTTGCTAATAAACCATTATCTCTGAATTTTAAGCAAATTTCCCACGCTAATGATGACTCTTCATCACTATTAATAACAATTGCATTCAATAAGCCCTTTCCGCGTACCAATTGAATCAAATCGTTCTTTTTGGCGATTTCGCGTAATCCTTCACGGAACATTTCACCCAATCGTTCTGCATTTTCAGCTAAGTTTTCTTCAACCACGACTTTCATCGCTTCCATTGCGACAACGCAAGCCAAAGGATTACCGCCAAAAGTAGAACCATGTTCGCCTGGCTTAATGGTTAACATTACCTCATCATCTGCCAAAACAGCCGATACAGGCAAAACGCCTCCAGATAATGCTTTCCCTAAAATCAAGACATCTGGGCGAATTTCAGGCTTTCGTTCACAGCCATTTTCACAAGTACAATTACCGCACGTTGCGAGTAATTTTCCTGTTCTTGCAATTCCTGTTTGAATTTCATCCGCAATAAACAAGACGTTGTTATCTTTACAAAGTTGTGCTGCTTTGGCTAAGTAACCTTCATCTGGCACAACTACACCTGCTTCACCTTGAATAGGCTCAACAATGAATCCAGCAATATTTTTGTCTTTTGCCAATAGCTCAGCTAAAGCATCTATATTATTATACTCAACTTGCTCAATACCATCCAAAAATGGCCCAAATCCTACACGACTCATCGGATCAGTCGAAGCCGAAATAATTCCGATAGTTCTACCATGAAAATTTTCAGTCGCAAAAACTATTTTAGCGGTATTAGGAGCTAAACCTTTCACTTCATAACCCCATTTTCGACATAGTTTCAATGCTGTTTCGACAGCTTCTGCTCCCGAATTCATTGGTAAAACCTTATCAAATTTGAATAATTTGCTCAAATACTCTTCAAAGTCACCTAAGTGATTATTATGAAAAGCGCGAGAAGTCAAAGTGATTTTGGTTGATTGTTCTATCAATGCATTCACTATTCTTGGGTGACAATGTCCTTGATTAACCGCAGAATAAGCTGACAAAAAATCATAATAACGCTTTCCTTCTACGTCCCAAACAAAAACACCTTCTCCTTTTTCTAGTACAACAGGCATTGGGTGATAGTTATGCGCACCGTATTTTTCTTCTTTTGCTATAAAAGCAGCCGTTTTTGTCATTGTTGAATTTTTTGGAAGCGAGAAGTGAGACCGCCCTTCGGGTCTTGCCGTCAGGCAGGTGCGAAGTACGGTCTCTTGTCTCGTTTCTATTTATTTAATTAAATTTCTTCGGAATGCACAACCTAGTTCGATTAGTGATTCCGTTTTAATAATCCCTGGAATATTATCTATTTTATCATAAAGTAATTCTCTGAAATGCTCGTTGGTTCTGGCAACTAGCCGAATGAATAAGGTATAAGTTCCTGTTATATAATAACATTCGGTGACTTCGGGTATTTCCTTCAAAGCTTGAATAATTCGTTCAGATTTGTGGTCTTTATCTAGTACCAAACCTGTAAAAGAAGCCCAATCATACCCCATTTTTTTTTCGTCCAACTCTGGTCGAATACCTTTAATAATACCTTTCTCAATCAACTTATTGACTCGTTGATGTACCATTGTATTGGATATTCCTAAAGTATTTGCAATACTTGAAAATGGTAATCGTCCGTCTTTTTCGAGTTCTTTCAGAATCTTTATATCAAAAGCGTCCATTGGTTCTAATTAATAATTGTCTTGATTAGTGAAGGCTTTTAATAAAACGTTTCATTAAAAGTCAAATATACTTTATTAGAAACCATATATATACATTTTTATTTAAAAAATAAAATACAGCGTCATATTTAACTTTTTTTTATTAAAAAAAATTAAAACAACTTTCAAATGCTTTTAAAAAAAAATGAGAGATACAACGTTTTGTCATATCTCTCATCTTTTAATAACTCATGTCACGCAAGACTTTCCTATATAGCCTTTTATTAGTAGCATGGGAACGCTGATGAACAAGTTCATACGCTGACAACTTCGTTATTCGCAGATAATCACGGATTTAACTCGTTGTTTCATTCAAATTCGGTTTTAAAAGCATCATTGCTTCTAGATTTAGCTTTTTTGATTAAATTTTAATGAAGAAAAAA
>CAKZLT010000504.1 GCA_937127195.1 uncultured Saprospiraceae bacterium | reverse complement strand
ATGGAGAATTAAAATCAGTTAGCTTATTTGGCAAAGCCAAAACTTGCCATGAAAAAGCAGTTGATAATGAAAAGCCAACTTGTCCGCATCATCAGAAAATGGCTCAAAAGACAACTGGTGATGAATTGGATAAAAATGATTGTTGCGAAAACAGAACAACCATCATTCAAGCGGATGATGACCGTACCAAATCAGATTTAATTGTTCCTACTTTCCAACAATTACAGCAATTTGTCATTGCTTATGTATTAGCATTTCATGCTGAAATCACAATAGACAAACAATCTATACAACACACTTCCTATTTATCACCTGTCATTTCAAGGGACATCTATGTCTTGTCAGAAGCTTTCCTTTTATAGTATTTACAATAAAATAACATTTTGAATGACTTGTTGAATGCGTCTTTGTGTCGTTATTCATCTATTTCTTTACGCTTATTTTCATTGTAAAAATGATAAATTCAACAGTAAAATTCTTCTTAGAGAATAAGTTAGTTGCTTATTTACTACTGATACTTTTCGTTGGTTGGGGCTTAGTGAGTGCACCTTTTGATTTTAATATCAAAGATTTACCACGAAATCCAGTTGCAGTAGATGCTATTCCAGACATTGGTGAAAATCAACAAATTGTTTTCACCAAATGGATGGGACGTTCTCCACAAGATGTGGAAGACCAAATTACCTATCCTTTAACAACAGCTTTATTAGGTATTCCTGGTGTAAAATCTGTGCGAAGCAATTCCATGTTTGGATTTTCGAGTGTTTATATCATTTTCAATGATGATATAGAGTTTTATTGGAGTAGAAGCCGAATTTTAGAAAAACTTAATTCACTTCCAGCAGGAACATTACCAAATGGTGTTCAGCCTTCACTCGGTCCTGATGCTACGGCACTTGGTCAAATTTATTGGTACACACTTGAAGGGCAAGATAAAGATGGAAAGCCAACAGGTGGTTGGGATTTGCATGAACTCCGAACCATTCAAGATTTTTATGTAAAATATGGTTTGTCATCAGCCGAAGGCGTGGCAGAAGTCGCTTCGATTGGTGGTTTCGTCAAAGAATATCAAGTTGATGTCAATCCCGAAGCCATGAAAACTTATGGCATCACGTTGTCGCAAGTCATGGCAGCCGTAAAAGGTAGTAATATTGATGTTGGAGCTCAAACCATTGAAATCAATATGGCAGAGTATTTTGTACGAGGTTTGGGTTATGTCGAAAAGATTGAAGACATTGAGCAATCGGTTATTAAAACCAATAATAATGTGCCGATTAGAGTAGGTGATGTGGCACGAGTAAATATTGGACCAGCTACACGAAGAGGAATTTTAGACAAATCGGGAGCGGAAGCCGTTGGCGGTGTCGTTGTTGCTCGATATGGTGCAAATCCTTTGGAAGTCATTGAAAATGTAAAGGCAAAAATAGCAGAACTCGAACTGGGATTAGCTTCTAAAACCTTAGCAGATGGTACAGTTTCACAAGTTAATATTGTTCCTTTTTATGATAGAACACAACTAATAAATGAAACAATCGGAACACTTAAAGAAGCATTAAC
>CAKZLT010000503.1 GCA_937127195.1 uncultured Saprospiraceae bacterium | reverse complement strand
GCGTCACCAAGTATTTCTAATGAGATTAACTATCACTGCAATCTGTTACAATCAGAAAGTTTACTATTAAACTTTGCATAACATGAGTCAGAGTCATCAGATTAGAACTTCTCCACTGCTTCAAAGAGGGAGTATTTCAATTTCTCCACTGCTTCTTGATAATTTTTCCAATCTTTTTCAAAAAATACATTCACACCTTTATGAACTTCTTTCATTGCATTTTCAAAATTATTCACAGCATTTTGAGCATTTTGAGAAGGTGCACCTGCCGAACGTCTCAAATAATTAAATCCAGCATATAGCTTGCCTGTCAAATTGTTAGGAGCGCGTTGAATTCCCTTCAAACCTCTAGGTTGCATATATAATTTCATCAAACTGTCCAATTGTATATTAATGGTTTTACCCATTTCTTTGACTTCTTTCTGAATAGAATCTGGTGCATTTACTAACTGACTTTCCACTAATTTAATGGTTTTCTTAGCCTGCTTCAGTTGGTCAAAACTATTAGCAGCCTTTTCTGTCAATTTTTCATAATCCTTGATTGCTTGACGACGCGCTTTCATATCAGCCGTTGTAACTTCCAAATTAGGATCAATTTTGACTTCTACCATAGTACTATCTTTGATGTCTCCCCAATGTGCAACAATTTTGTATGTTCCTGGCAAAACATCAACACCGCCATTCGGGTCAGCATCTTTTTTGGGTTCACGATAAGAAGGAAAACGTCCGCCGTCTTCATCCAAATACCAAAATACGCGATTGATTCCTTCTTTCAACTTACGCGAAAAATTACGAATCAATTCACCGTCAGTATTATATACTTTGAATTGTGCTTTTTTCGGTGAATCTTTTTTCTTTTTCCCTTCTTTTTTCTTTTCAGAAGATTTCTCTTTAGCTTTTTCTTTTTGTGCTTTTTTGCGCTTCTTTTTACTTTTCTTCCCTTTTTTATCTTTCTTATCGGTAGGTTTTTCTTCGGTTGCTTCCTTTTTCGGTTTTACCCAAAGCGTTAGCATGGCACCATTTGCATTTGCATTATCACCTCTAAAACCACCATCTGCATCAAATCGAACACCATCAAAAGAGCGATTTTCGTGAAGCCAAGCATGTGGCGCATCAAACAATTCAAAGGATTTGTCCAATACTTTCGCCTTTGATTTTGCGATTGCTCTCAAAGGACGAATATCATCAAGTACCCATGCCGCACGACCAAAAGTACCTACAACCAAATCACCTTCACGTTCTTGTATTTTCAAGTCACGTGTCGAGACCGAAGGATAATCATTTTTCCATTTATTCCAATTTGAACCGCCATCAAATGAAATGTATAAACCATAATCTGTTCCTAAAAATAATAAATTAGGAGCTTTAGGATCCTGAACAATTGATAACGTATGACCTTTCACATTATCTTGATTCGCAATTCTTGTCCATGTCTTTCCTAAGTCTGTTGTTTTATAAGCATACGGTGTGAAGTCATTTTGACGATAATTATTCACAATAATAAAGACTTCTTCTTTGTTCGTTTTAGAAACTTCGATATAAGGAATCCACGCATTTTTAGGGCAATTAGGCAATTTTCCTATCAAATTATTCCAAGACTTTCCACCATCTCTTGTTAATTGTAAATTTCCATCATCCGTTCCAACCCAAATGACATTTGCATCATGAGGACTTGGTGCAATAGCTAAAATAGTGGTGTGATTTTCTGCTTGAGTCGCGTCCATGGTTAATCCTCCAGAGATATTCGCTTTCTGTTTTTCTGGATTATTGGTCGTTAAATCTGGTGAAATGATTTCCCATGTTTGACCACAATCCATACTTTTATGAACGAATTGACTACCATAATAAATACCACAATCAGCAAAAGGATTTTGAGCTAATGCCGCATTCCAGTTAAAACGTAAAACCGTATCTTCAGGATGAACAGGGCGCACAAATTGAGATAAACCAGATACTCTATCATAATAACCTAGATTTCCTCCTTGAGACATAGCAAAACCATAACGCGGATTATCACGACGTGGTAAAACATCAAAACCATCTCCAAAGAAAACTTCTTGAAAATCATAATTGCGAATACCACCTCTTTTCCAGACTTCACTTGGACCTATCCAGCTACCATTATCTTGCATTCCACCATATATATTATATGGAATTTGGTTATCTACATTGATATGATAATATTGAGCTAATGGAATATTATCCACAAAACGCCACGTTTCACCACCATTTCTAGTAATATTCATTCCGCCGTCATTCCCATCAATCATAAAATTAGGATTATTCGGGTCAATCCACCAAGCATGATGATCAGGATGAACACCAGAATACGGGAGTAAGACTCGAAACGTTTTTCCGCCATCTTCGCTGATATCTACCATTGAATGAATATTAAAAATACGGTTTTCATTGCTCGGATCTACGAATATATCCGCATAATAGAATGGACGACCACCAATATTCTTATTGGCTTGCAACTTCCAGGTAAAGCCTCCATCTTCTGAGCGATATAATCCGTTTTTCTTCGCTTCCACCAAAGCATAAACGATATTCGGCTTATTGGTTGCAATCGCTAGACCGATACGTCCTAAGTCTCCTTTAGGCAAACCATCTTCGTCTGTGCGTTTTTCCCAGTTTTCACCACCATCATAAGTGACATACAAACCAGAATTTTTACCACCAGAATTAAAAAACCACGGTGTTCTACTGTGTTCCCACATGGCAGCAATGACTTTATTTGGGTTCGTTGGGTCAACTACTAAATCGGCACAACCTGTTTCATCATTGATATAAAGTGTTTTTTTCCATGTCTTTCCGCCATCAGTTGTTTTATAAACGCCTCGTTCAGCATTTTTGCCCCAAGCAGAACCGAGTGCTGCGACATAAACAATATCAGGATTAGTTTTATCAATAATAATACGATGGATAACACGAGTTTTCTCTAAACCCATAAGTTTCCAGTTACGACCACCATCAATAGATTTATAAATCCCTTCACCTGAATTAAAGGAATTTCGTGGATTTCCTTCTCCTGTTCCAACCCAAATCACATCTGGATTTGATTGCTGAATAGTCAACGAACCTATTGAACTCAATGGTTGTTTGTCAAAAATAGGTTTCCAAGTAATACCTCCGCTGGTTGATTTCCAAACGCCACCAGATGCCGTTCCTGCATAAATAATACTTGTATTCGATTGAACAACGTCAATAGAAGTGACGCGCCCACTCATTCCTGCTGGTCCGATATTTCGGATTTTCATTCCTTTGAGTTGCTCAACGTCAATCTGTTGTGCATCAAGGTTAAAG
>CAKZLT010000502.1 GCA_937127195.1 uncultured Saprospiraceae bacterium | reverse complement strand
AAAATAGTGGCTACGGCTAACTTTGACAATCACGAAAACTCAAAATTGTGCAGAATTTAATCTTTAAACCTTAAAAACAAATCAATGATTGCGTAGCATCAGTTAAATAACTATTTTTGTACACTTTTTATTAAAATAATCATTCGAAAAAAGAAATAAGCTGATGGGCAGAAGACGCAAACCAAGAATATTAGAGAACGTAACGATTACGGGGCTGGCAGACAAAGGTAGAGCCGTAGGAAGGTATGAAGAGAAAGTTGTATTTGTTGAAAATGCAGTGCCAGGCGATGTAGTTGATGTCAGAGTGATGAAGAAAAAATCAGGCTATGACATTGGAACGGCAATAAAATATCATCAAGAATCACCAGATAGAATTGAGCCATTTTGTAAGCATTTTGAAGACTGTGGCGGTTGTTCGTGGCAGAATTTGGCTTATCCAACACAATTGTTACATAAAGAAAATACAGTTAAAAACGCGATGACGCGTATCGGAAAAATCGAAGTTGATACGATGCTTCCGATTTTGCCAGCAGGCGAAACGACTTATTATCGCAACAAAATGGAATATACCTTTTCTAATAAAAGGTGGCTTTCTGAAAAAGAAATTGAATCCGAAGCAGAATTTGCTAACCGCAAAGCATTAGGATTTCATAAACCTGGAGGTTTTAATAAAATTATTGACATCAATCATTGCTTTTTGCAAGGTGACCCTTCTAACGCGATTAGAAACGGGTTGAGGGATTTTGCCATAGAACATGATTATTCATTTTACGATATTCGAGCGCAAAAAGGCTTGTTGCGTAATCTATTGATGCGTATCACAACGACAGGCGAAGTGATGGTGATTTTGAGTGTTCATGAAAATGATGAAGCAGCCATTAAGCATATGCTTGATTATTTGTTAGAGGCTTTTCCAAGTATTACCTCTTTGTTTTATGTAATCAATGGAAAAAGAAATGATTTCATCTTAGACTTAGATTTTCATTTATATAGTGGAAAAGAGTTTATCACAGAGAACTTGGGTGATGTAACGTTCAAAATTGGACCTAAATCATTCTTTCAAACGAATTCGCGTCAGGCAGTCGCATTATATGATAAAATCGTTGAATTCGCTGATATGCAAGGCGAAGAAAACGTTTATGATTTATATACAGGAATTGGGAGTATTGCACTTTATGTGGCTCAGAAATGCCGTCATGTTGTTGGTGTAGAAGAAATTGAAGCCGCTATTGAAGATGCAAAAGAGAATGCCGAATTGAATAAAATGGACAATACAACATTTTATGCTGGCGATGTAAAAGACATTTTGACCGACGATTTCGCAGAGAAGCACGGTAAGCCTGATATCGTGATTACAGATCCGCCGAGAGCAGGAATGCACCCGAAGGTGGTTGATATTTTATTAGAGTTGGAGTCGCCAAAAATCGTCTATGTAAGTTGTAACCCTGCAACACAAGCAAGGGATTTGAACTTAATGAAAGAGAAGTACAGAGTAGTTAAAATGCAACCCGTAGATATGTTTCCGCATACTTATCATATTGAAAATATAGCTTTACTGGAGTTGATAGTAGAGTAGTTATTGCTGACTGGAGGATTAGTTATTGGTCTTTTGTTAGTTGCCAGTAATGTTTTTTTATAAAAAAAAACACAAACAAATGTGCCATTATTGGCAACTAACAAAAGACTAATCACTAATCACCACTAACTAATCACCAAAATTATGTCAAAAAAACGTGCTGTTGTTGAATCTAATAACGATGAAGTCGGACAAGCTAGGATGAAGCTTATTAAAAATGCTTTGGATAAAATTGAAGCAGCAAAGGCGCAAGGTTTTTATCTGGAAAGTATTGCCATTTTAGAAAGTTTGATAGCAGACAGATTGGAAAGTTTGATTAGTTTGGTTGACAAAGAAACGGGCTTTCAGACATTAGGTAATTCTATTAAAAAACTAAAATCGGTTGGAAGTAAATTTGATAAGAGTTTTACGAAATTCATAAAAAAAGAACTTCATCCGTGGAAAGATAATAGAAATAAAGCATTACATGAGATGGTTAAGTTGGAAGCGAACAACTTACATGAATGGGAGACGAGATATGCCAAATTTGAGGAAGAAATAGGAAAAGGAATTAAAATATTTAGACGAATAGATAAAGAAATTACGATACAAAAGAAAAAAATATAGTTTCAGAATTTATTACAATGCTGAACACTCTTTGAATTTTTGGGAAATCATCAGTGATTCGATGCTTTTTTTTCTAATAAGTATTTTAAAAAACGTATTTAGGAATCTTTTTTAGAAAAAGAATAGTAAAAACGATTCAAAAACACTATGTTTGCAGTCGATTTGCTAAAAAAATAAATTTGTAGCGATGCCTAAGATGAAAACTAATTCTAGTGCTAAGAAGCGTTTGACGGTTACTGGTTCTGGAAAAATAAAGCGTAGTCACTCTGGAAAGAGACACTTGTTACGCAAAAAGTCGAAGAAGGCGAAATTGGCTTTAAGACATACTGCGATTGTAGATGTTGCTGATACGCCTCGTATGAAGAAATTGTTGTGTATATAATTCTTTGGAATTATTCAACAAGAGGGAAAATTAGAAAATAAATTTTGAGTATTTTGTAATCACATTACAGAATATGAACATGTAAAATTATTAATCATGCCACGCTCGGTAAATTCTGTTGCGTCTCGTAAAAGACGCAAAAAGATTTTAAAGCAAGCCAAAGGTTACTTTGGAGCTCGCTCTAAAGTATATACAGTAGCTAAGAATGCTGTAGAAAAAGGTTTGACTTATGCATATCGCGACCGTAAAGCCAAAAAGCGCGTTTTTCGCCGCTTATGGATCGCCCGTATTAACGCGGCGGCACGTTTGGAAGGAATAAGTTACTCGCGACTAATTCATCAATTGACTCAGAGTGATGTCAAGCTTAACCGTAAAGTTCTTGCGGATTTAGCTATGAATCATCCTGATGCTTTCAAAGCTGTAGTAAGTACAGTTGCAAAGTAATTGATGATAGAGAAATAAAAAAGGCTTATTCTACGGAATAAGTCTTTTTTTTGTTATTTTTATATTAAAATAATAACTAACATTAACATTATTCTCAGATATTGAAAAATATGATTTTTTATGATTTTATGTGATTTGTCTAAAGTTTTACTTTTTTTTAAATCATCTAGTAACTAGATTTTTGTTGCTAGTTTCTGCTACCGTTGTTTCGACTAAGAGGAGTAGCAGAAACAAGAAACTAGCTACAAGAAGCCTAATCAGAGTAATTAGATGACATTTTGAATGACCACATAAAATAATAAAGAGTCAAAGATATCTAAAGCGCTATACTGCACGACTACTAAAAAGAAATGAGAAATGTTAAAACGCATAGCGATATATAAAATAAACAAAGTAAGATTTTATTTGATATTAC
>CAKZLT010000501.1 GCA_937127195.1 uncultured Saprospiraceae bacterium | reverse complement strand
GGGGTGAAATATTACAGCATTGGGGCTTGTCCCAATGAATGATAAATCATAAAATCATCCATTTCGCCCTGAATGGGGGACATACATTGCGCCCATTCAGGGCTGGTTAGGCGGTTTTTTCATGTTTCAATCCATTGGGACAAGCCCCAATGCTGTAATATTTCACCCCTTTGGTTTTTTTTCGTGAATGATGAATTGGTTTTTCCTTAACTATACGGCTTACTATTAACGGTCATATACATTTTATTAAGCTATCGTAGCGCGACAAGCCTCGTAGCCCATCTATTAAAAGCTGCTTTTGTTAGCGTCGCGCCGTAGTTCATAGCACACAACTTCTCAAAATACCTAATACAAATAATTTCAAAAGGAAAGGAGTCGCAGCATTTAATATAGTAGAAATTGAGAAGTATGTATTATATTCGTTATATAATAATAACACATCATATATAAGGGAGTAGGTTATTTTTTGCCTACTCCCTAAACCCTTTCTTTTTATCTATTTTAATCGAAAAATCCAAAAATGGCTCAATCTCCACATCCTGACAATATTTATATAAAAGGCATTGCTTCAAATAGCTCTAAAATCTTAGAAGAAATTTATCAAAAATACAGTAAAGCGATTATTAAGCTAGTAATAGATAATAATGGTACGATTGATGACGCTCAAGATGTCATTCAAGAAAGTCTGATTGTTATTTATAAAAAATCAAAAGACAAAGATTTTCAATTGACTAGTAGTTTTCTTACCTACTTTTATGCAATAGCCAGACACGTTTGGTGGAAAATGTTGAAAAAAAAGAAGGTTAATGGGGTATCAATTGATGAAAACTTGGGATTAATAGAGGAGAGCAATATAGAAAGCGCCATTTTAGAAAGAGAAAGACACACTTTTTACCTTAGTAAGTTGGAACGTTTGGGTGACCAATGTAAACAACTTTTGCAATACCACACAGCAGGGAAAAAAGTCAAAGAAATTGTCCAACTCATGGGGTTTTCGAGTGAAGGGTATGCTCGAAAACGAAAATTCAAATGTAAAGAAAAACTCATTAAAATGATTAAAGAAGACCAAAAGTATCAAGAGTTCATAATGTAATTCTAATAGAGTTATAAATATTTTAAAATGAATTTTTCCTAGACAGAGCATTTTTTAAAGTTATCATTATGAATGAAAATAATAGACAAGAATTGATAGAATTATACCTTCAAGGAGAACTAGAAGGTCAAGTCCTCCATGATTTTGAACAGCAACTCAAAGCGGATAAAACGCTTCAAGCAGATGTTATACTCTCTAAAGATGTACAAAAAGCGCTTGACGGAGTCGAAGGAGAACAGCTTCTCACAGAACAAATCTCTTCGTTTAATAATAAGTATGTCACCCAATCTCAACTACTAGATGATAGTACTAAGGTTAATAATCAAACATCGAATTCAAAAAGAAATATATCAATCGCGGCTTTATTGATAGTAGCAGCACTAGCTATTTTTTGGATTTGGCAACAGCAAAATACATCTAACGAAATCGAGCCAGAACAGATTTTTGCTAGTTATTATGAGCCTTATTCTTCTAATCAATTGGCTAGAGGAGATGATGATACAGACGAAGCATATTTGAAGGCAATAGAAGATTATGATAATAAAAATTATAATGCCGCTATTGTTAGCCTAACTCAACGAATAGCCGCTAAGCCCGAAGAAATACCAACTCAATTACTACTAGGTAATAGTTATTTGAACGTTTCGCCTCCCGAAACAGCAAAAGCGATTACACTTTTTAAGAAGATTGCCGAAGGCGAAACCATATATACCACATCAGCGAACTGGTATTTGGCTTTAGCTTATTTACAAAATAATGAATTGGAAACAGCCAAAGCCGTATTTGAAGACTTGAGTCAGAATGCTTCTGGACAATTTGCTAATCTAGCTAAACAAGTGTTGTCCGATTGGAAATAAATCGAAAACCCAAAAAGAGCAACAATAACCCCAAAATTGACCAACCAATATTTTTCATTGAAAAGAAAGAATTTCCCTTTTTTAATGGTTGTGCATCGCCTAGACTAACAAAACCTGCCCAGTAAAACGGATGCGCTTCTTCGTATTTTGAATTACCTAAATAGTCCAACTTCGCTTGATGTAATGCCTTATCTTTTCGCATTCCTTTAGCTAGATTATTATAAAATAATGGCATAAGTTTGCTTGTCGTTTCATCATTCATTTTCCAAAGACTCATCACCACACTCGGAATGCCAGCATACATGAATCCTCGCCCCAAACTCATCACACCTTCGCCTTCTAGCTCTTTACCAACGCCTGTTTCGCAAGCACTCAGCACTGCCAATTGTGCTTTCGTTTCTAGTGCTGTGATTTCGTAATGATGTAATAAATTGTCTTTATTTCGTTCATTTTCAATATTAGAAAACACCAAATGCGCATTATTTGGATTGTCCAGACTCGGCTTACCGTGCATCGCTAAATGAAGAATACCATAATCCGAGACTTGTTTAATAAAGTTTGCTTTAGTCGCTGATGAACTAAAATTGAAGACTCCATCAAAATCTTTTGCAATCGCTTGAATTTCCTTTTTCGTTCCTTTCAATAAGTCATTACTGCTTCTTAAATCGCTCATACCTCCTCGCTGCGCAATGATATTTTTTGATATTTCTTCTTTTTTATAAGGCGGCGCAAAGGCCAATACTTGACTATTTGTTTGCAATCTATCATATTGTTTTTGGTTTTCTAGGAGTAGAGTACCCGAATAACCATAATGAAATTGATAGTTTTTTAATACATACGGTAATGTGATATAGTTTACTTGCTTAGAAGCGACAGGCTCATGGAGTAAAACCTCGAAAGGTAAATAATTCAAGCCCGCATCTGGAACAATAATCAATTCGGATACACTTGATGATAACAGTTTTGTTACAGGCTCTAATATCTTTTCATGTCCTTGATATGCTAAATCAGTAAACTGAAAAAAGACTTCTTGGTCTGATAGATTTTCCTTTTTGGGTTGTTGTAGGTTCGCTTGTAAATCTTGCAAAAGTTGATTTTCCTTTGCTCCTTTCGGTAAAGTAATTAAATGACTTTTCTCTTTTTCTATTACAAATACATAAAACAAACTATCTGCATTCACATATTGAATAAATGCTTGTTTGGGTAGTAGTAAGTCTTTTTGAATACTAGAAATAGTCGCAATGCTAGATTGATACTCTAAATTAAAGTAGGATTTGTAATAGGTTTGAAGTGTATCTTTGAGTTTTGCCAGTTGAAGATTGGCATCAGTGAATCGTTGCTCATTGAGTTCGTAGTTTTTGCTGTCTTTTTCCTCTTCTAGTTCTAGTCTTTTTTGTTGAAAAAAGGTTAAATTTCTTTTTAAATTAGCTTCTCTTTCCAGCAAATCTTCGGGAATATTTGTAGCTACTTTTCCT
>CAKZLT010000500.1 GCA_937127195.1 uncultured Saprospiraceae bacterium | reverse complement strand
CCAGAAATTGCTGTGGATTATTGTCATAATAGTCTTTAGCGTTCTCGGGGCTTTATTGTATTTTATATTCTCTAAAGTAGGTGATGTTGAAATGGCAAAGACAAAAAGTATCAAGGGAAAAAATCAAAAATACTCGTCATATTCACAGAACAGAAGAATATGACCATGAAAAATGGTAAGAAATTCTCAACAGGAAATCACCCTGTCGAAGCTTTAGTACCAATGTTACATTTAAAAAATGCAGGTTTTGATTTTGAAATAGTTACTCCAACAGGAAAACCTGTGATTTTTGAAATGTGGGCTTTTCCAACGAAAGATGAGCATGTAAAAGCGATTTATGATGAATATAAATCGAACTTTAAACAACCTAAGAGTTTACAGGACTTTGCAAATAGTTCATTGAAAGACACAAAATCCTATGCAGCAGTATTTGTACCTGGAGGTCATGGAGCGATGCTGGGGATTCCAGAAGATAAAAATGTAGGTAAAGCATTGAGATGGGCTCACGAAAATGATTTATTTACAATCACTCTTTGCCATGGACCAGGTTCACTTTTAGCTACTATGTTGGGTGGTCAAAAGTTTATTTATGAAGGCTATAATATGGCAGTTTTCCCAGATTCTGTAGATAAACAAACACCTATGATTGGTTATTTGCCAGGACATATGCCTTGGGCTTTAAGTGAAAAGATGAAGGGTTTAGGTGTTAATTTAATGAATACTAAGTCAGATGATACCGTTTGTTTAGATAGAAAATTAATCACAGGTGCAAGTCCATTAGCTTCTAACAAATTAGGAAAATTAGCAGCTAATACTTTATTGAAAGCTTTATAAGTACATGAACAAAAGTAATGTCGTAATTAGGAAAAAAACAGTTATTGACAAATAGGCTAAAATGTCCTTATGGGGTAAATTCCATAAGGCATTTAGCAAAATAACAAAACAAAAGGTCGAACACTTTCATAGTGTTCGACCTTTTTAAAATAACAAACAGCGGAGCATTCAACATTCCGCATTCACAATTTATCATTAAAAAAGCTACGCTTTTTTCACAAAGTTTTCTACCCATTCAGTTGTAACTGACTTTGGACGCTCCAATGCAAATCCCATTGCACGAGACCAACACATTTGAGCCAATACACCCATTGCGCGAGAAACACCGAAAAGAACTGTATAGTAATTGAACTGATCCATTCCGTAGTGAACCAAGATTGCTCCTGAGTGTGCATCTACGTTAGGCCAAGGGTTTTTTACTTTACCCAATCCAGCCAAAATATCTGGAATAACTTCGAAGCCTTTCCAAACTACATTAACCATTTTTCCATCAGGAATATATTCTTCTGCAAATACGCGTTGTGCAGTGAAACGTGGGTCTGGCTGACGCAAAACAGCGTGTCCGTAACCTGGGATAACTTTCCCTTGTGCCAATGTTTCATTCACATAAGTAGCAATTTGCTCTTTGGTTGGCTCATCCGTTCCAATCTTTTCAACCATTTCAGTTATCCATTTGATAACCTCTTGATTGGCTAATCCGTGTAATGGTCCAGCCAAAGAATTCAATCCACCAGCGAACGATAAATAAGCATCACTCAAAGTAGAACCAATCAAATGTGCCGTGTGAGCAGAAGCATTACCACCTTCGTGATCCGCGTGAATAGTCAAATACAAACGCATCAAACTCTTGAAAGTCGGGTCATCTGAAACACCTAACATATGTGCAAAATTACCTGCCCAATCTAATGATTCATCCGCTTCGATGTGCTTGCCATCAAAGAAAGAACGACGGAAAATATAAGCCGCGATGCGAGGCAAACGCGCTAATAAGTTCATCGTATCTTCATAAGTTGCATCCCAATAATCGCTTTTGCTCATTCCATCAGCGTAGCGAGTAGAGAAAACACTACCGTCAGACATAGAGTTAACTGCAATAATAAATTGAATCATCGGGTGCGTCTCAGGAGAAAGACTATCCAATACTTTTAAAGTAGCAGCAGGAACAGTCGCACGACGAGACCATTCGCGAGAAATAAAATCAGCTTCTTCTTTTGTTGGTACTTCACCAATCAACATTAAGTGAAAAAGACCTTCTGGCATAGGCTCTTTTCCGCCTTCTACTTTAGGTAATAATTCTCTCAATTCAGGAATCGAATATCCTCTAAACCGGATACCTTCAACAGCATCAAGCTGGGAAGTATCCCAAACCATGGTTTTTACACCTCTCGCGCCACCAAAGATTTGGCTAATTTTTACTTCATCTACTTTCTTATCACCATGTTCTTTAAGCATTGCACGCATTGCGGTGAATTGTGCAAAGGCTTTCTCTTTAAACTTCTCCTTAAGATGGTCCATTTTATATATTTAATATTTCCTTATTTGAAAATAGAATTAACACTTGGATAACATATCTAAAATACTATATGTATCTAATTGCAAATTTATAAATTTTCAACTATAAAAACGATGCGAATTATCATATTTTTCAAAAAAAACAAAATATTATTTTGCCTTGACAATTCATTCTTTTTTTGATTAATTTCCTCTCATTTAAAAGAAAAAACGACCTAACTTGTTCGCTAAAAGTCTATTAAATGTCAATAAATATTTATGTCACTCTACAAATCTTCTTCACAATCCCAAAGCATACTCGAAATACTTCGGTGTTTTGCTTTTCCTCGGTACGAATAATGCCACCATTCTGTTCTAATATGTCTAAAATTAAAGGCTTTCATTGTCTCTAACAATAGCGTTCTATTTTCTAAAATGCTTTTATCATCGAAATCTTTATAAGTATGATAACCTTCTTTTCCGAAATAATCATACTTTGTTCCCATGTTCAATTGCGCTCCATTTTTATCTACAATTGTCAAATCAACTGCCAAACCTCGGTTGTGCTGAGAACCTTTAGCAGGCGGCGTTACATAACGTGCATCTGGCACTTTATCCCAGAGTTTTTGCTGAATAGGTTTTGGTCTGTAACAATCAAACATTTTCAATCCGAATCCTTGTGTTTGTAGTTTTTTATGAATTTTAACGATTTCTCTAGCGGCTTCTGGGCGCAAAAAACATCTACCACATTCATACATTTTTTCTTCAACAAAGTTGTCTGCTGTTGCATAACGCATATCAATTATGATACTTTGGTCAAGGTCTGCTATGTCGAACCATTTGGTGGTATCATAGTCGAATTTTGGAATATAAACCGTTTTTTCTATTGTATCTAACTTAATATTGGTAGAATCCGTAGCAGTAATTGGCTTATTATTTTCGGTATTATTTTGGCAACTATATAGTATAGTAGCTAAAAGTAGGCAAGTTAAATATCTGTTCATTCAACTATTCATTTATCTTTTAAAATGCTTTTAGTCCGCTAATATACGATATATCAATGGCTTAGCCGAAGCATTATTTACAGAATTAATTCTTGACAATTTTGAGACAATTATTCAATCAAGGTTAGTTAAAATTGTAGCATATTAATATGAAAACTAGGCTACTTTTCAAATTATTTAAACGCATTTTTAAAAGAAAAACTTTATGAAAAAAATCATTAGTACACTAATCTTGTGTTCCGTTATTCTAGGAACGGTTTCCGCTTGTCGTTGTGTCATGGATGAGGCTAAACTATTTTATTACATTGACTCGGAATATGTCTTTAAAGCAGAAGTCGAAACGGTGTCGGATTGTGGCGATAATAATAAATATGAATATTTACTAGAGATAGATAAGGTCTATAAAGGTGAATTAGAAGACGAAATCACTATTTACTCTGACTGTATCACTTCTTGTTCTTTTAAATTAGAAACTGGTAAAACTTATATTTTCTTTACTGATTTGATTAACAATAATCTAGGTTTTTGCGAATACCGTTTATCAAAAGGTTCACCTAACTACAAGGCAGTTATCAATTATTTGGACTTGATTGAACGCACTAAGCTAGATTTTTTAAGAATAAAAAATGCGAAAGGGCAGCCTTTAGGCGACTTGCAAGTGGCAGACGGAAAACTAGATGGTCTGGTAAAGTTATACTTTCCTGATGGTTCATTGAGGTTGAGAGGAGTATATATAAAAGGGCTGGCAGATGGTAACTTTGAAATTACTGAAAAAATGTTATCTAATGTCGAAAAATGGTCTGGCGATTATAAAAAAGGACAACGCACAGGTCGATGGATAAGGGTTTTTAAACGTAATAAAACCGCTTTACATGAGCATATTTTCTATGAAGATGGAGAAATAGTTGACCGATATGTGGTTGACTTGGAGAGTCAAGTCGATAGATTTATGCCTAAAACTGCACCTAAAAAACAGTAAACGTTTATTTCTAGATTAAATATATTTTCAATATAAAAATGCCCTTCGTTAATTAGCGAAGGGCATTTTTAAGATAAACATTCCATCAAACAGAATTACAGCTAATTTTTTCTTTGCTAAAAAAAAGAAAAACACTATTTTTAGAAACGATAAAATAGCTTGTAGAATGAATATTTCCCACCGAGATTTCCTTTTTAAGTATTTTTTAAAAAAAAAGAAAAACCAAATAATAAGATGTTATGACATTACAAATAAAATCACTTGAAGAATACAACAAAGAATACACGAAAAGCGTAGAAAATCCCGAAGCATTTTGGGCAGAACAAGCTGAAACGTTCACTTGGAAAAAAAAGTGGGACAAAGTAGTCAACTGGGATTTTAGAGAACCAAATGTCAATTGGTTTGTAGGTGGAAAACTCAATATCACCGAAAATTGTCTAGATCGACACCTAGAAGAAAGAGGCGATCAAGCTGCCATCGTTTGGGAACCCAATGATCCAAACGCGCCTACCAAAACTTATACTTATAAAGAATTACACGCCGAAGTTTGTAAAGCTGCTAATGGTCTCAAATCATTGGGCGTAGTCAAAGGAGACCGTATTTGTTTTTATATGCCAATGGTTCCTGAGTTGGCGATTGGTGTTTTGGCTTGCGCCAGAATTGGAGCGATTCATTCTGTTGTATTTGCGGGATTTTCGGCTCAAGCATTAGCTGATCGCGTCAATGATGCCACTTGTAAAATGGTTATTTGCTCGGATTATAATAACCGTGGAGCTAAAAATATTCCTGTCAAAAAAGTAGTTGATGATGCTATGGCACTAGGTTGTCCAAGTATTGAAACGGTTTTAGTTCATAAAAACACTGGCGGAAGCGTCAAATGGAGCGAAGGTCTTGACAAATGGTGGCACGACACAATCGACCATCAAAGTACAGAATGCGAAGCCGAAGAAATGGATTCAGAAGACATGTTGTTTATCTTATACACTTCTGGTTCGACAGGCAAACCCAAAGGAGTAGTCCACACTTGTGGCGGCTATATGGTTTACACAACCTTCTCTTTCAACAACGTTTTTCAGTATCAAGCAGGTGACGTTTATTGGTGTACTGCGGATATTGGTTGGATTACAGGGCATTCTTACATCGTTTATGGACCGCTTGCCGCTGGTGCAACAACCGTTATGTTTGAAGGTGTTCCGACTTATCCTGATGCTGGACGCTTCTGGCAAGTTTGCGAAAAGCTAAAGGTCAATCAATTCTATACTGCACCGACCGCCATTCGTGCCTTAATGGCAAAAGGTGACCAATTCGTAGAAGGTTATGATTTGAGCAGTTTGAAAATTTTAGGCTCAGTAGGCGAACCTATCAACGAAGAGGCTTGGCACTGGTACGATAAAAAAATCGGAAAAGGAAATTGTCCAATTGTTGATACTTGGTGGCAAACAGAAACAGGTGGTATTTTGATTACACCACTTCCAAATATTACAGATACCAAACCTTGTCATGCTTCTTATCCGATGCCTGGCGTTCAACCTGTGTTGTTAGACAGCGACGGCAACTTGGTAGAAGGCAATGATGTAGAAGGATTATTAGCGGTCAAATATCCGTGGCCTTCGATGATTCGCACAACTTATGGCGACCATGAACGCTGTAAGAATACTTATTTTTCTATGTTTGAAAATATGTATTTTACAGGTGATGGCGCAAGAAGAGACAAAGAAGGAAGGTATAGAATTATTGGAAGGGTTGATGACGTTATCAACGTTTCGGGGCATAGAATGGGAACTGCCGAAGTCGAAAACGCTATCAATGAACATAAAAATGTAGTTGAATCTGCTGTCGTCGGTTATCCTCACGACATCAAAGGGCAAGGTATTTATGCTTATGTGATTGCCAATCAAGAAGTAACTGACGTTGATGCTTTTCGTAAAGAAATCGTTGCCGTTGTTCGTAAAGAAATCGGACCAATAGCCAAACCTGATATGATTCAAGTTGTTTCTGGTTTACCAAAAACACGTTCAGGAAAGATTATGAGGCGTATTTTAAGAAAAGTAGCTTCTAGCGATGTTTCTAATTTGGGAGACACTTCTACTCTGCTCAATCCAGAAGTTGTACAGGAAATTATTGACAATGCTTTAGTGTAAAAAAAAATTAATTTGAATCACAAAGGAACAAAGGCACTCATAAAAAGTTTCCTTTGTTCCTTTTTTCAAAAAAATAATTTCTGTAAAAATGGTTCAAGAATAAAATTGAGCCTGAGACTTTTACAATTCGCTATAACATCTCGCTTCTCGCAATCCTTTAGGATGGTCTCGCTTCTCATTTCCAAAAATCAATACAAAACAAACTCCGTTCGTCGATTCTTTTGCCTGCCTTCCGCTGTTTCATTCGTCGTAACAGGCTGGCTTTCGCCAAAACCTTTATACTTCAAACGACTAGCTGTTATTCCTTTTTTTATTAAAAAATCTACTACCGTCTTCGCTCTAGCTTCCGAAAGTCGCTGATTATCCGTGTCTGTTCCAACATTGTCCGTATGTCCATTAATTTGAATACGAATACTTTCATTCTCACTCAACAAGTCATATAACTTATTCAATTCTACTGCCGAATTGCCTTCTAAAGTCGCCAAACTCGATTTAAAAAAGACATTATTTAATACAATCGGCTTAGAAGAAATCGTTGGTTGTTGCGTAGCCACAGCAGGTTTTGGTGGTATTTTTTGTAAAAAAACCTTTACTACGAATGGTTCGTTCTGACTCGTTACTTCCTTCAAAGCAAAATTTTCAGAATGAAAAAGATAGCTTTCTTTATTCACATTCAAAGCATAATCCTTTCCCATTGGCAGGCAAATCAATACTTCTCCCTCTTCGTCCGTTTTGGCAGAAGTGTGTTTATTTTCAGTACTCAAATTCACAACCTCCAAATTTGCGCGAAGCGGTTGCTTCGTTTTCGCATCAAAAACCTTGATGACCGCATAAGTCGTCGGAGTCGGTCGAAGTGCCTCTGGCATTTCAAAAGTATATAAATCCACAGTACCAAAACCACCTTCCTTAGTCGAAGCAAAATAAGCCGTTTCGCCATCCAAACTAATCACCAACGCACCTTCATTGGCTTTGGTATTAATCGGATAACCTAAGTTTTGAGGTGTTCCCCACGAACCATCCGCTTGTCTTCTTGACAAAAACAAATCTGATTTTCCCATTCCCGTATAACCCGTTGAAGTAAAGTACAGCGTCTCATTATCTGAGTGAATAAATGGACCTTCATCGTGTCCAGCCGTATTAATTGACAACGCGACAGGCTGACTCCACGAACCATCCGCTTGTCGTTCACTCTTAAAGATATCCTTGTGTTTATTTCGGTTAGAAGTAAAATACAGCGTTTGCCCATCCGCCGAAAGCGATGGTTGCGACTCCCAAGCGCGCGAATTAATCGGTTGCCCCATATTTTTCGGCTTCGTCCAGTTTCCTTTTTTAAATTCTGAAAAATACAAATCACAACTTCCATAATCTTGTTTGCGATTACAAACCGTATAAACTAATATTCGACCATCTGCCGAAATCGTCTCTGCGCCTTCATTTTCATAAGTATTAATCGGAGGTCCAAGGTTTTCTGCTAGCTGCCATTCCCCATTTTTTTTCATACTAATAAAAAAGTCTTCTTGATTACCGACACGACGCGTAAACAAAAGCGTTTCGCCATCAGCGGTAAGGGTTGGCAAATATTCGGGCATTCTAGAATTGATATTTTTACCCATATTTTGCGGATTAAAAGGTACTGGATTTGCCATTGCTTCTGCCGCAAATTCACAAGTTTTGAACAAATCTTCCGCCCTTTTGACCAATCGCTCATTCCGATACCCCAAATCCAAAAACTCCTGAATATGCGCCTTCGCTTCCTCAAATTTATCTTGTTCGTACTCCGTAATGCCGATTACATAGTAAATTCGAGCATTGTATTTTGGGTTAATTTCGATGATTTTCTCAAAATCTGCTTCCGCTTTTTCGTATTCCTTAATTGCATAATACGAGTCCGCACGCAACAAATAGGCATCCAAAAAAGTCGGTTCTTTCTTGATTGCCTTATCAAATGCCGCAATCGCCTGACGATATTGCCGTCTTCCGTTGAATACATCACCGAGTCGATAAGCTTTGATTGCCTTTTTGTGCGCCGTTGTCTTTGTCACATACTCTTTTTGAGCGGTGAGTACGGTCGCGGATAGTAGTAAGGCGATGATGATATATATGTTTAATTTCATAGTTTATTTTGTCGTTTTGAATGTTGTTTTTTTGTATAAATACGAAGCCCCAACGGGGTGAAATATCATAGCATCGGGGCTTGTCCCGATGACTTAAAATATGAAAATTTCTCCTAACCCTGAATGGGCGGTATATATTGCGCCCATTCAGGGCTATAATTTATCGCTATTTATTTATCATTCATTGGGACAAGCCCCAATGCTATGATATTTCACCCCGTTGGGGCTTTTTTAGTTGTATTCATAAAATACTAGCATTCAGATAATAATAAAAAACGCTCAAATCATTCTATAAATTCTTATTCCATTCAAAAATACATGATTTTAAAAATACTTTAACAAGTCTATTTTTTTTATAAAAAGAATAAACAAAAATCACTATTTTTATTAAAATCTAAAACAACAGACGCCAATCTCCATGAATAAAATATTACTCACATTCGCCAATGCAGAAGAAGACCTTAATCTAATGCACGAGATTACCACGTTGTTTGACGTTGTAGATTTGAATCAACACGCTCAAATCATCACAAAAACGCAAGTCAACCTTGACAAAATCGCTGCGACATTCAGAAATCATCCTGATATAGCTATATTTCACTTTGCGGGTCATGCGAGCGGCGAAGCCTTAGCACTCGAAGCCAACGGCGAAACCGAATACGCCTTCATGCAAGGATTGACCGATTATTTAGGCAAACAAGAACATTTACAGGTTGTTTTTTTGAATGGTTGTGAGACGAAAGCACACGCAGAAGCCCTTATTCGTAATGGTGTTTCTTATGTCATTGCCACTTCTGTGGAAATAAGAAACAATGTCGCGGTTGAATTTGCCAAGCATTTTTATAGTGAAATGGCTAAAAATCAATTAGTTTCGATTGCTTATGAAAATGCCAAATCAGCTACGGCAACTCGTTTCAAGAACGCAGAACAAACTCACAAAAAAAGAAAAGGCTTAAAACTCAAAATCGAAGACAAAGGCTTCCCATGGCAACTTTTCAAAAATGAAAACGCTATTGAATGGCATATCAAATCACCAAGCAAACAACTCGCAGCATATTACGAAGAGATAAAAAAATACTATCAAATACACGCGCTCAACGAAAAAGAAGCCAAATTATCCGACTTATATATTATTCCCGATTTTAAGATACATCGACGCTGCTATGATGTGAATGTTGATTTTGACAAGGAAGGTTTTCAAAAAGTAGAAACCAATATTCACGACTTTGTATTGGATACTTTTTTACAAAAAAACACTTCTGATTACGACAACTGCAAAGCGGAAAATGCCCATTTGATGGTCTTGCTAGGTCAACCTGGACAAGGGAAGTCTTCTTTTTGTGCGCGTGTGATGCATGATTTTTTGAAAGATAATCGTTATCGTTTTGATAAAAAACTATACTTTTTGAGGTTAAGAGATTTGTCTCGACCTAAAGACTTTATGGCACAACCTATCGAAACTTTAAAAGCAGAATTTAAAAAGAAAAACATTGACTTGCATTTAGATAACGCGCTTTTGATATTGGACGGATTAGATGAACTCTCTATGAGTGCAGGCTTGACGAATGCCAACATCAAGGAATTAATTACTGATATTCATCGAATGCTAGAAAAGGAGTTTGCTAACTTGTATTGTATCTTGACTTCTCGATATAACTATTTTAAAATAAAAGACATCAATGCTCAAAAAACGTGGATTGTCAAACTCAATGAACTCACCGAAACACAGCAGTTACAATGGCTAGATAACTATAATACTTTTAATC
>CAKZLT010000499.1 GCA_937127195.1 uncultured Saprospiraceae bacterium | reverse complement strand
TCTTGGGAGTTGGCCATCTCCGCTTACAACTGTGGCGAACACCGAGTTTTGCGTTCAGTGATGCGGGGAGGAACAAGAAACTTTTGGGGGTTACTTGAAAAGAGATTATTGCCCCGAGAAACTAGAAATTATGTTCCTGCATTTATAGCAGCAGCTTATGCCTCTAACTATTATCATTTGCATGATTTGAGTCCTGAGTTTCCTGAATACGAATTACAGGTTACTGAGAAAATGAGGGTTTTCAAGAAAATGACTTTCAAGGAAATTGCAAAAGCAACTGAAACGGACATCAAAACGATTAAATTTTTGAATCCTAGCTACAAGCAAAACTTCATTCCTTCTAGTAGAAATGGTTATTTGATTATTTTGCCTTTGTCAAAAATGACTGCATTTAGAGATTATGCACCTAATGCAAAACCAATGTATTTTGCATCATCTAGCATCGGAGATGGAGAAGCTAAACTAACTTCAATCTATTCATCAAATTCACCGACAGTCAAATATGAGCAAGTTCAAACGACTTATCGTGTCAAAAGAGGCGATAACTTGGGTAAAATTGCTCGCAAACATGGCGTAAGAGTTCGCGAATTGCGCAAATGGAATAAACTAAAAAGTTCTCTTTTACAGATTAATCAGAAGTTAATTGTTTTTGAAACTAAGATTGTAGAAGAAGCTCCAGCAGCAATTTCAATTGATAATACTTCAACTCCTTCTAACTCTAGTCATCCGTTGCAAGCAGATATTGCACCTAAAAAGGTGAAAACTGGTAAAACATCTCAATATGACGTGAGAAGAGGCGATACTTTATTGAAGATTTCAATGAAGTATAGTGATATTTCTATTCAAGATTTGATGCAATGGAATAATATCAAAAATCATAATGACTTGCATCCTGGAATGCAATTGGTTATCAAGGAGTAATCTTTTAAACATTCAAAATAACAATAAAAAACCGAAAGTACTTTTAAAGTGCTTTCGGTTTTTTTGTTGATTCTTTATTATCAATCGAACTTAGTAGTCAGTCAAGTTAATAGTGTCGGTACTTTTTGATAAAATATTTCCGATAAGGGAGTAGGCAATAAATAACTTACTCCCTTATTCTTCATAAAAATAAGGCTTCATAAGTTAAGTACATGAACAAAAGCAATCCCGTATTCTAACTCATAGCCGTATAGTTAAGGAAAAACCAAGTCATCATTCACGAAAAAAGCCCCAAAGTGAAATATTACAGCATCGGGACAAGCCCCAATGCTGTAATATTTCACCCCTTTGGGGCTTTTCATCTTAACTATACGGCTATGGATTAAAACCCGTGGCTACTCAAATTAAACTACTTCGTAGTTATAACTACCATCATTTTTATTTCTGTATGGTTTTAAAATTACGACATTTCTTCTGCTCTGCTCACGTACTTAAAATACAATCATTTTCATAAAAAGAACAATCGACTAACCACAAACAGCGAAGGGTACACCTCATAAAGAAGTGTACCCTATTATTTTAGAAGTAATAATAGTAATTACTAAGCTGCCTCTAGTCCTTTAACGAACTTCGTCAACTTGCTCTTAACATTATTAGCTTTATTTTTGTGCCAAATGTTTCTTTTCGCTAACTTATCAACCATAGAAATTACTTTAGGCAAATATTTGAATGCCTCTCCATATTCTTCTAAGTCACGTAACTTCTTGATAGCTGTACGTGTTGATTTTTTATAGTAGCGATTATGCAATCTCTTCTTAGCATCTTGGCGAATACGTTTCTTCGCTGATTTATGATGTGCCATTTCCTCGTTTTATTTCTAATCGTTATCAAATGCGAGTGCAAAATTAACCTTTTTTATAATATACAGAAAGTAATTGGCAAAAAAAATCTAGAAGTATTCATTTTTAATTAGAACTATTAAAAAATAAGCCTTGTAGTCCATTCTTTGCCCGATTCTATTTATTCATTATAGAAAAAGAAAAATAGCTTTTAAGATTAAAATTTCCTTTTTTTAGAAAAAACAGCATTAATTATTTATTTTTAATATGTGTTTTAATTTAATTTATATTAAAAACAAAACCAATAAACTTTTCACTGCAATTCAATCACACCATATTTAACTATTACATCATGCAAAAAATTCTACTTCAAATAGGAATTATTCTTTTAATCCTATTCATGAATCTGGCTACTTATGCTAGTAAGTCACCCAATTCTACACTTCCGACATTTGAGTCAATTCCGAGTTTTTTAAATAAAGAACTGCCTTCTTTTTACAAAAAGAAAAGCATTGACATTAGTGATGAAGAACTCATTCAAACAATGAAAAATGCGTTAAATGCTATTTATGATGAAAAGAAAATGGATTTCAATTCATTTAATGTGGATAAGTCTGGCAACGAAGTCACTCTAACTGGTGCAGGAAGATTTTACAAAGAGGACATTACTCTTACTAGTACTTTTTCAACTAGTGGCAAAATTTTGTCTTTTACGGGGCAATTCAAACCTAATACCGAGTTAAGCAATCGCAACTTTAAGCGAGTAAGTAAAGGACAAAGTGCTAAAGATTGGTTTCCCAAAGACATTCGAAGAAGCATAGCTGTTGATAACATTAGTATTTCTTTTGATGAAAATACTCAAAAACCATCTGAATTAGCTCTTGCAGTCACTACTGTCAAAAGCTGGGATTTGCTCAAAGGTGGTGCGATGCGCCTCAACAATATCACAGGCACACTTGCGATTCAAAATCCAACTGGCTCAAAATCCGTGAAGGCTTCGCTCGGCGGCAATTTCAAGGTAGCTAGTTCAAACATCAAAATTGGTGCAAATATCGGAAGCAGTCGGGATGATTGGACTTTTACGGGTGAGTTATCGAATTATAGTATTACAGAAGTTATTAAAGGCGTTGTTGGTTCAGTAGCTGGCTTGCCAATGCCTGACGGTTTTGTGGATGCAAGTATCGTCAAATCGTCATTTATGGTCGCTCCTGCTGCCAATCGTTTTTCCTTGAGTGGTACAGGTGCTGTAGGAGATCAAGATTTGGGTGATGTTCAGATGTTGATAGAACCGAAAGGCGGTAAACGTTCAAAGGATTTGAGTTTTATGGTTGGAATTGCGCCTTCTCCTGATTTCAAAATGGCAAAACTGGACGCTTCCTTAAAAATATTGGATGATGTCGGAATCACTAATTTTGGTTTGGTATTGGCTTCTGATGCAGCAGCAAGTTCTAATCTAGCTGTTTTTGAGAAACTTGGAGAAAAAACCGCTATTGGAAGAGGATTGAATTTCATTGGTGCGTTTGACTTGCGCCCTGTTGGCATGGACAAACTTATTGGACTCAATACCATTATGGTTCGTGCTGTGGTCAGCAATCGCCTTTCTGATTTACTCTTAGAGGCTTCTTTGAATACAACTATCAAGATGAGTAATGCGGCTACTTTTAAGCGCATTTTATTCAAAATTAAACCAGCTCCAAGCAATTTTGAAATTTCGATGGGTGGCGAAATGGAAGTCAAAGTAGATAAAGACCTTTTGACTTTTAATGCTACTGTTGGAGTTGATGTAACTGACCAAGCGTTATTCGTTTCGGGAGCAATGAAAGGTACTTGGAATCAACCTTTTGGGGCAAAAGGGCTGAGTATTGCTGACCTTTGGATGAAGTTTGGCGTGAGTTTTAGAACAACACCTATTCCTTTGCCCGAATTGGGAATTGCTGGAAAACTAAAAGCAAATAGTTTTGAAGGGGATTTGATGTTGGTTATTAATACTAATAATCCGACTCAAAGTGCTTTAGATGTTGGTTTTAATGAAATTGATTTAAAAGCCATTTTGGAAACTTATTGCAATCGACAAACACTTAATAAAATACCTGCTGGTATCAGAAACACCGTTTTGGATGTGAGTATGAAAGACGTTCGATTGACGGTTGTACCGCGTCCAATGACCATTAACGATGTATCTTACGATGCTGGTTTTAGAGCAAAAGGGACGGCAACAGTCGCAAATATGGGAGCAATGCTAGACGTTACAATCGGTTATGATGGCATTGATGCAAAGGCAGAAGTTGATAAAATTAGTCACCCTCCATTTTTTGAATTGAAAGGTGCAAGAGGCAAAGAAAAGCCTTCGATTCATATTGTAGCTAAGGCTAGCACCGATTCCAAAGTGGCAGTTTCAGGTTCTGCAACGCTTCTAGGAGTAACCAGCGAGACGGATTTGCTCATTAATGATAAAGGCTTTGACTTGTATATGAAAGGTAAAGTATTTAATGCTTTTCAGGCGAGTTTTGAGGTCAGTGGAAATAGAGTGACTGATGGCGGAAGTTTTAGAGTAGCTGCAACGATGGAACAGGATTTTTTAAAATACTTCACTAAACATGCCTCAGAGGAGATAGATAAAGCAACTAAAAAAACACAAGGGGATATTACAAAAGCTCAAAATACAATCACTCGCGAACAGAAAAAAGTGGCAACACTTGAAACTCAAATCAATCAACAGCGCAGTATAGTCAAGAAAGAACGCGCACGAGATTTGGCTAATTTGAAAGCAGCTCAAGCCAAAGTAGCCACTGCTAGACGAAAAGTACAAGGTATTCAAAACAATATAAATGCGGCACATAAGGCTATTGCAAAAGCCAAACGTAATATTAAAAAGAAGGAAGATTGGGTTAATGCAGGAAATGTACTTGAAAAAGTATCTCGTGGATTGGAAGCTACGCCTTATTTTACACAACAAAGTTTAATCATTTCGGGTAAGGCAGCAGAAATTGCAACACTCGAAACGGCAAAAGCAACCGCAGACGGTACTTTGTATTTGGCAGAAAAATCGGTAGAAGGTATTCATTACATTGGTGATAAAGTTCCTGTTGATGCTGATATACGCGTAGCAGGATTGATTGCTTCTAAAGAAACGGCAATTGGTGTTATGGAAGGTGCTAAATATGTGCTAGAAGGTGGAAAAATAATTGGTGTCGGTACACTATCTGCTGCTAAATGGATTGTAGAAAATGGTGTCGCAGGTGTAGTAAATGTAACTTATGCACACTTTGAAGGCAAATTGAGCGGTGCTCATGGTGGTTCAGTAACTTTACATGTAAAAGGTGTTTTTGCAGATAAACCTTTTGACAAACGTGTAACTTTTAACTTTAAAAACCCTTTTAATGAAGTAGTTAAGTTTGCGGATAATTTATTGTAGATTATATAATTTAGGGAAACAAATAAAAATAGCTTTTACTGATAAAACCAGTAAAAGCTATTTTTATAAAAAGAAATTGAAAATAAAAACGGCGGTTCCAGAAGAACTGGACCGCCGAGACTCACATTATGATTACTAAACCCCAAAAATATTTAATACAAAGATAAGTTCTTTTTAGTTACTGTGCAAGTTTTTTTTCAAAAAAAACTATTTATTTACCAACTGCTACTGTAACTGATTGACTACCAAACACTTTAACTTCTAAATCATAGCTAAATGATGTCCAATTATTTTCTGTATTGAATTGAATATTTTTATATGTAACTGTAATACGCTCAATGTTCTTTTCTAAAAAATCAACATCATCACCAAACCAACCTGTCAAACTACTAGCTGATTGACTTTTAACACCGCTGATGTTATGTCCTAATTTTAATAAATGAGATGCTGAAGTTGATAAGATATTTGAGAATGCTTCAAACTCAGCATCATCATTATTGTTAGCAATTGAAAAAGTAACTTCTTCTGTTCCTTTTACAGTGAAAGCATCAAACAATAAAGTGTTGTTGGTCTTTGGAGCATTTAAAGCGTAAAGCTCAATCATTGGAGAAAAACTATTAGTAGCACCTTTCACACCACCTTCAACTGAAGTAGTAAAAGTTCCTAAAACTTGTGCTTGAGTAGTAAAAGCTAAGAATGTGATTGTGATGATTAATACTAAATTTTTCATAATTGTATTATTGTAATTTCTTTGTGTTAAATTATTTGTTGGATACTTACTATATTGCCTAAACAATGCCAAAAAAAAATCCAAGCCCTCTTTTTCCTGCTTTTAACATTTGTTTTTTTTAAAAAAGCAAATATCTACAGATTTAATTTGTGACGTTACTTCAAACAAATAAACTACAAAAAAACACCCCTAACTAAAAATAAAGCATTATTAATAATAAAAAAGTGACATAAAAAACCCATTTTTTTATGCACTTTTTTAAAAAAAAATTTAAATATTTTTTTTTTATCTTGTTTTATAATTTTCAAGGTAGCTAAAGGAAAGTTCATTTAGCCAAAAACCTATATAATTAACCCTATTCTCAAATTGAGAATGTATTTCAAACATGGAATTTATTTAAATAAAAAAATAATGAATATGAAACACTTTCTTATTCTACTATCTATCACGTTCTCAGCCGTTAGTTGTCAACAAAATGGAAATTCTGGCAAATTAGACATAACTAAAGCCGCTAGTTCTGCCATAGACTCGGTCGAATTACCACCTATTTTTTACAAAGGCGCACTATCGATAGGTCACGAAGCTGAATATTTTGTGGATTGTGAAACGAAAGAAAATTGGTGGATAGAATTTGATGCCGTAGAAGACAACTTAATCAAAGAATATGAAGAAATCTCTGATGGAGAACCTTTCAAAGAAATTTATGCCGAAATCAAAGGTTATCTAGAGGACGCTCCAAAAGAAGGGTTGGCAAGCGAATACGATAAAGTATTAAACATTATAGAAATCGTTCACTTGAATGATTTGGATGGTGGAAATGATTGTACGGAAGCATCAAAAAATGTTAATTAAGTACAATGACAGAATTAGCGAATGATAAAATGAGTGAATAACTTTTGATAGTCAAGGTGTTAGGGAGTAGGCAATAAATAACCTACCACAAAGAACGTCATTGTTTTTTATTTAGACAAGGCAAAAAACCTGCCTGTC